>NZ_JBEAID010000009.1:0-189181 GCF_040064585.1 Klebsiella sp. CN_Kp113
GTGGCCCCGTAGCCCGGGCAAGCGCAGCGCGGCCCGGGACGAAGCCGCACCAAAGCCTCAACCCCGGCGCACTCCCCGGGTTGCGGCGTAAACGCCTTCCGGCCCGCAGACAACCGTGGCCCCGAAGCCCGGGCAAGCGCAGCGCGGCCCGGGACGAAGCCGCACTAAAGCCTCAATCCCGGCGTACTCCCCGGATTGCGGCGTAAACGCCTTACCCGGGCTACCGGCCCGCAGACAGCGATAGACCGGTATCCCGATCGGCCAATCCGCCACCTTAAACCGGCAGGGTAAACTGGAAACAGGCCCCTGCGGGCGCTTCAAGCAGGCGAATATCGCCGCCGTGCAGCTGCAGCATCCGTCGCACAATCATCAAACCCAGCCCCCCTCGTGATGCGCTTTGCGCGCCAGGTTCAAGCACCGAAGGCCGTTCGAACAAGGTTGCCCGCAGCTCACCGGCAACGCCCGGTCCGCTATCGGCCACCTCGACGATAAACTCCGGCCCTGAGCGACGCGCCGTCAGGCGGATAAGCCCACCTTCCGGCGTATGGCGAATGGCGTTATCGAGCAGATTAGTCAGCACCCGTTCAATCATCGAGAGATCCGCCGTTATCGGCGGTAGCCCGGTGGCCAGATCCAGCTGTAAACCGATATTGCGCGTCGCGATTGCCAGGTCGAATTTTTGCGCGACATCCTGCACCAGCTCAGCCAGCACGAAGGTTTCCGGTTGCGGCTTAATCCCGCCGTGCTCCAGGCGAGCCAGCTCAAACAGCTGCTGAGAAAGATGGCGGACCTTGTTCCCCTGGCGCAGGGCGATATTCAGATACTGCTTGTTCTCCTCCATCGTCAAGCGATCGGCCTTCAGGCTTAACGTTTCCAGATATCCCAGCAAAGAGGTGAGCGGCGTGCGTAAATCGTGGGAGATATTGGCGACAAATTCTCGCCGCTGGCGATCGCTGTCGGCCAGACGGTCCCACTGCCCGGCAATCTGGCGGGCCAGTTCAATAAAGCGATTATGCAGCACGGCCACTTCATTCCCCGGGTTCGCCTCCGGAGTTTGCGCCGCCAGCGCCTTGATCGCATGAATACTGTCCTGGCTGTCGGTTGCCACCAGCGCGGTGAGCTGACGCACCGGGCGCGTTACCCAGAACCAGGCAAGCCAACCCGCCAGCCCGCCGAGACCGGCCACCAGCAGCAGAGTCCACAGCAGCAGGCTCCACAAGGTTTTCTGCCAGGCGCTTGCCGCCAGTTCATTAAAGGTTTCGCCCTGCAGGATAATGTAGAGATAGCCGCGCAGCTGGCCGTCCTGGCGCAGCGGCGCCACGCTAAACACCTTTTGCTTATCAAGGCTGCGCGGATCGTCGCCGTACACCGGCCAGGCGCCGCCGGAAAGAAACGTTTGCACCGGCGCCAGATCGATGCGCTGGCGCTTAATATGCCCCGGCGGCGCGGCGTCGGCCAGCAGCTCGCCGTCGGGCGAAAGCAGATACAGCTCTACGCTGGGATTGAAGGTCATCAGCCGATCAAAAAGCGGCTTCAGCATCCGGCGAT
This sequence comes from Klebsiella sp. CN_Kp113, assembly GCF_040064585.1. NCBI lineage: Bacteria > Pseudomonadati > Pseudomonadota > Gammaproteobacteria > Enterobacterales > Enterobacteriaceae > Klebsiella > Klebsiella sp. CN_Kp113. Next base: position 1,549 of record NZ_JBEAID010000009.1, read on the forward strand.
CAACCTGCCCCTGAGCGTCCAACAGCAGCTCGCGGGCGGCGATCTGCTGCGCCAGCCCGGCGGAGAGACGCTGGACCATGACATTGCCGTACTGCGCGCTGCTGTACAGCTGGATCAGACAAACGGCTACGGCACAGAGCAGCAGCAGTGAGGTAAACACCAGCGCCAGGCGCTGGCTGAGGCTGAGACGGCGGATCATGGCTGCGCCTCTTTGCGCTCCACGGCAAATTTATAGCCTTTTCCCCAGACGGTCAGAATGATGTCCGGCTCCGCCGGGTCGCGCTCAATTTTGGTGCGCAGGCGGTTGATATGGGTATTGACCGTATGCTCATAGCCGTCGTGCTGATAGCCCCACACCCGATCAAGCAGCTCAAGGCGGGAAAAAACCTCCCCCGGATGGCGGGCAAAGTAGTAGAGCAGGTCGAACTCGCGCGGCGTCAGATCCACCGTCTCGCCGCGCAGCTTAACGTCGCGCGACAAGGGGTCAATGCTTAAACCATGGCTGGCGATACGACCGGCATCCATCAGCAGATTCTGCCCCATCGCCTCCTGACGACGGAACACCGCTTTGACCCGGGCGGTCAGTTCGAGAATCGAAAACGGTTTGGCCAGATAATCATCCGCTCCCATCTCCAGCCCCTGTACCCGCTGGGTTTCGCTGGCGCGAGCGCTGATAATAATCACCGGCAGATAGCGGGTTTGCTGACGAATGCGCCGACAAATTTCCAGACCGTCTACGCCCGGCAGCATCAGGTCGAGGATCACCGCATCCCAAAGCTCTTTTTCCAGCAGGCGCAGGGCCTGGGCTCCGTCCGCCACGTGGACAATCTGATAGCCCTCATCCAGCAGATTCAGGCGCAGCAGCGCGGCGATATCTTCATCATCTTCAACCAACAGGATTTTTTTTGCCACCGGCAGCACTCCGCTATTCTTACGTTCTGATTAGCCAAGCTTACCCGATCTTCACCGCCTGAAGAGTTCACATTTTGTTTAAACTTCGCGAACCAGCAGGGTCAGCACCTCATAGTGGGCGGTATGGGGGAACATATCGAACAGCTGGACGCGCTCAATGCGATAACCGGCCAGGCGAGCGATATCTTTCGCCATCGTCCGGGCGTTGCAGCTGGAGTAGATAATAAAGCCTGGCGCCATACGGTTTAAATAGTCGCACAGGCCGTCGCCGATACCGCGACGCGGCGGATTCACCAGCACCAGATCGGGAATATCGCCTTCGCCGGTCGCAAACTGCGTGGAATCGAGCGCCTGAAAATGCAGATTATTCAGCCCGAGCTGCGCCGCCGACTGCTTCGCGCAGGCGATCGCCTCCGGGGCAATTTCAATCCCGGTCAGGCGCATCTCAGGCGTTGCGCTGTGCAGACCAAAGCCGCCCACCCCGCAGAAGAGGTCCCACATGTGGTTGACCGGCAGCTGGCGCACCCAGTCACGAGCGGTGGCATACAGACGGCTGGCTACCACAGGGTTGGTCTGAAAGAAGCTTTGCGGGCGGATCCACAGCGGCACGCCGTTGAAATTTTCCGCCAGCGCCTGCTGGTCGGTGAGGAAAATTTCCCGCTCTCCTTCCATGATGGCCATATGCACCGGCTGAATATTGGCGGTAATCACCTGCAGCTGCGGCAGCAGCGCCTGAAGCTCCGGCAGCGCGGCGCGCAGCTGGGCAAGCTTGGTCTCCGAGCGCAGGACAAAGCGCAGCATCATACCGCCGTCGAGCCGGCTTTCGGTCAGCAGAATGTACTTCAGCTCTCCGCGCCTGCGGGCAACGTTATAGGGCGTGAGCCCGGCGCGGGCGATAAACGGCTTGAGCGCAGCGAAGACGGGCGCGAAGCTTTGCGGATAAAGCGGACAGTCGGTCAGGTCTTCCGGGGCGCCATCACGGTGCAGCATCCCGAGCAATGGGCGCTCCACGCTACCGCTGACCACCATTTTCGCTTTGTTGCGAAACCCGCTTTCCGGCCCGCAAACCGGTGCGCACCATTCAGCGACAGGCGCATCGGCGAGAAGCGCGCGCAGATCGGCCATTTTATCGGCGAGCTGTTGGGATACCGGCAGTTCCAGCCACTGGCAGGAGCGGCAGCGGCCCGCGTCATAAAGTGCGCAATGCATAACAAGACCTTCAAAAAAACAGGGGCGGGGATTGTATCACCGTTACTGTAAACGGAAAAAGCGTCGGCACGGGGCCGGCACAAACAGCATCGCCAGCACCAGCAGATCCGGTAGTTTTTGCAGCACCAGGGAGCGAAAGATTTCGCGCTTCGATTCCCCGGCAATACTAAACAGCTCGGGATAACCGTAGCCCAATGAAGCGGCCCACAGGTAGCCAATCACGATAATCTGCGTCAACAGGAACAGCCAACGCGCCCAGTTGCGCCCTTTTACCAGCGAAAACGCGCACCAGATTTCAATAAATACCAGTACCAGACTTGAGAGAAACACCAGGGTGAGCGCCCACGTCTGCACGCTGCGATGGACAAAATCCGCGATTCCCTGAACGCCAAGCTGGTTGAGGATCATCAGCAAATCCAGGCCGCGGATTAAAATAATGGCGAAGGCCGCCACCTGCACCAGCGCAGGAACGTTAAGACGAGCATGAGACGAACGCGTTTTAGTAAACAATCCCAACGTAAAGTCTTCCATGAAAACGGCGCCACAAATGCGGCGCCGATGTTAACTCTATTGCAGATTTTAGGTGGTTCAGCCGCTTCTTGCACGCTGGATATCGCGCACCCGCTGCTTTTCCGCGCGGGCCATCAAATACCAGGCGATAAAACCAACAATCCCGACCACGCCGAGGATTAACGTCGCCAGGGCGTTAATCTCCGGGTTGACCCCCATGCGCACGCTGGAGAAGACCAGCATCGGCAGCGTCGTCGCCCCCGGCCCGGAAACAAAGCTGGCAATAACCAGGTCGTCTAGCGACAACGTAAAGGCCAGCAGCCAACCGGAGACCACCGCCGGCATAATCATCGGCAGCGTAATGACGAAAAAGACCTTCAGCGGCGCGGCGCCCAGATCCATCGCCGCCTCTTCAATAGAGTGGTCCAGCTCACGCAGGCGCGATGAAATGACCACCGCGACATACGCGGTACAGAAGGTCACGTGCGCCAGCCAGATGGTCAGCATGCCGCGATCCGACGGCCAGCCAATTGAATGCCCCAGCGCGACAAACAGCAGCAGCAGCGACAGGCCGGTAATCACATCGGGCATCACCAGCGGCGCGGTGATCATAAAAGCAAAGCCGTTTGAACCGCGGAAGCGGCCAAAACGCACCATCACCACTGCGGCAATGGTACCGAGGATCACCGCCGCCGTCGCGGCGCAGGCGGCAATGGTCAGACTTAAGCCTACCGCGCTCATCATCGCATCGTCATGAAACAGCTCGCGATACCAGCGCGTCGACCACCCCGCCCATACCGTCACCAGCTTTGAGCTGTTGAACGAGTAAATCACCAGCATCAGCATCGGGGCATACAGAAAGGTAAAGCCGAGCAGCAGAATCAAAATTCGCCACGGCGAACGGACTACCGGTAAATTATTCATCCGTGTTCCCCCACCTGTTTTTGCTGATGCTTGTGGAACCACATGATCGGTACGATCAGCAGCAACAGCATCACGATCGCCACCGCCGACGCCACCGGCCAGTCGCGGTTATTGAAAAACTCCTGCCACAGCACGCGGCCAATCATAATGCTGTCTGGCCCGCCCAGCAGTTCCGGGATAACGAACTCCCCGACTGCCGGAATAAACACCAGCATCGACCCGGCAATAATCCCGCCTTTGGTGAGGGGAACGATCACCTGGAAGAAGGTCTTCAGCGGCCGGGCCCCCAGATCCAGCGACGCCTCCACCAGCGAGTAATCGATACGCGTGAGGGCGGTATAGATCGGCAGCACCATAAACGGCAAGTAGGCGTAAACAATACCGATATAGACCGCCAGGTTGGTGTGCAGGATCTCCAGCGGCTGGTCGATGACCCCCAGCCACAGCAGGAAGTTGTTCAGCACGCCGTTGCTTTTCAGCAGCCCCATCCAGGCATAGACGCGGATCAGGAAGGAGGTCCATGACGGCAGGATCACCAGCAGCAGCAGAATATTTCGCGTCGATGGCTTACTGTGCGCCACCGCCCACGCCAGCGGATACCCCAACAGCAGGCAGCAGAACGTCGAGATCGCCGCCACCTGAAGCGATTGCAGATACGCTTCAAAATAGAGCGGATCGTCGGTGAGCTGCAGGAAATTCCCGAGATTCAGCGTTAACGTAAGCTGACCGTCGGCCCACTCCAGCAGGTCGGTATAGGGTGGGATCGCCCGCGCCATCTCCGCCAGGCTGATTTTAAAGACGATCAGGAACGGCAGCAGAAACAGCAGGATCAGCCACACGTAGGGCAGCGCAATGACCAGCTTGCGCCCGTGGGCCATCTGCAGCCGCGCCAGCCACAGCGCAAAACCGCCAGGTTTTTTTACGCCTGACGGGGGTTCTAATGTACTCATCGCCCTCTCCTTACACCGTCAACACGACGCAGCTATCGGCATCCCAGCACAAACGCACCTCATCACCCCAGGTGGGCGCCCCTTTACGGTAACGGTGTTCGTTTTGCAGCTGAGCGCTCAGCATCTGCCCGCTTTTCAGGCGCACATGGTAGATAGACAGGTCGCCGAGATAGGCAATATAGATAACCTCGCCCACCGCGAAGTTATAGCCATCCGCGGGCGGGTCTTCGCAGAGCATGATTTTTTCCGGGCGCAGGGCCACCCACACCGGCACGTTATCGACGACAGAGGCATCGGGATCGACCTTCAGCGGATGGGTCAGGCCCGGAGAGTCCAGCACCAGGCCATCTTCCTGCCGCTCTTTCACCACCCCTTCAAAGACGTTGACCGAGCCGATAAACTCCGCGCTGTAGCGGGTGGTCGGGTGCTCGTAGATTTCCTCCGGCTCGCCGATTTGCACGAACTTGCCGCGGTTCATAATGGCGATACGCCCCGCCATGGTCATCGCCTCTTCCTGATCGTGGGTCACCATCACGCAGGTAACGCCGACGCGCTCAAGGATATCGACCACTTCCAGCTGCATCCTGTCGCGCAGCTTCTTATCCAGCGCCCCCATTGGCTCATCAAGCAGCAGCAGTTTCGGTCTTTTCGCCAGGCTGCGGGCCAGGGCCACGCGCTGACGCTGGCCGCCGGAGAGCTGATGCGGTTTACGCTTTGCGAACTCCTGCATATGCACCAGCGCCAGCATCTCCTGCACCCGGCTGGTGATTTCGGCCTTGGGCAATTTGTCCTGCTTGAGGCCAAAGGCGATATTCTGCTCCACCGTCATATGGGGAAACAGCGCGTAGGACTGGAACATCATATTAATCGGCCGCTGATACGGCGGCACCCGCGCCAGATCGACGCCATCCAGGACAATCTGTCCGGCGGTAGGCTGTTCAAATCCCGCCAGCATGCGCAGCAGGGTTGACTTGCCGCAGCCGGATGCGCCCAGCAGGGCAAAAATTTCGCCTTTATAAATGGTGAGATTGACGTCATCGACGGCGTGCTGGCCATCGAAGGACTTGGTTAAATTACGGATTTCCAGCAGCGGGGTCAGCGCTTTGGGGGTTTTCGCCTGCGGGCGAGGAATCACATCATTCACGGGGTGTTCTCCGGCAGAAATCAAATCATGGTGCAGGCGCACCATCGCGGTGCGCCTGTTGCCGGCAGCGCGACGCTTATCCGGCCTACAACTCACGGAGAATTACTTACCGCTTTTCACCTTCGTCCATGCGCGAGTACGCACGCGGTCGATTTTCGGATCCTGAACTTTCAGGGTGAACAGCTTGGCGAAGACGTCGGCCGGCGGGTAAATGGCCGGGTTATTGCGGATCGCTTCGCTGACCAGCGGAACAGAGGCTTTGTTGCCGTTAGCGTAATAGACATGATCGCTGATGTGGGCGATAACATCCGGACGCATCAGATAGTTCAGGAACTGATAAGCCTCATCTTTGTTTTTCGCATCCGCCGGCATGGCGAAGACGTCGAAGAACGCCAGCGCGCCCTCTTTCGGAATATAGTAGGAAACATTCACCCCGTTTTTCGCTTCTTTCGCCCGGTTAGCCGCCTGCCATACGTCGCCCGCCCAGCCGATAGCGACGCAGATATCACCGTTCGCCAGGTCGTTGATGTACTGAGAGGAGTGGAAATAGCGAATATTCGGACGCAGCTTCAGCAGCAGCTCGGTCGCCGGGCCGGTGTAGTCATCGGCTTTAGTACTGTTAGGATCTTTGCCGAGATAGTTCAGCACGGTGGCGAAAATCTCTTCCGGGGCATCCAGGAAGGAGACGCCGCAGCTTTTCAGCTTTTCCAGGTTTTCCGGCTTCATCACCAGATCCCAGCTGTCCAGCGGTGCATCTTTGCCCAGCACGGCTTTCACTTTATCGATGTTATAGCCTATGCCGGTTGTCGCCCACAGGTACGGGATCGCGTATTTATTGTCGGGGTCGTGCTTCGCGACCAGCTTCAATACTTCCGGGTCGAGATTTTTCCAGTTGGGAAGCTTACTTTTATCCAGCGGCTGGAATACCCCTGCCGCCAGCTGGCGTTCAAGGAAGCTCGCCGACGGTACCACCAGGTCAAAACCGGTGCTGCCCGCCATGAGCTTACCCTCCAGCACTTCGTTGGAGTCAAAGACGTCATACACCACTTTAATACCGGTCTCTTTTTCAAAATTCGCCACCGTATCCGGCGCAATATAATCAGACCAGTTATAAACATGCAGGGTTTTTTGTTCGGCTGCGAGCGAACCGGCAGAAACGGCCATCAGCGCACCCGTAACCAGACCTGTTAACCATTTTTTACCAAAGGCGGTCATATCTCTTATTCCTTCTCAATGCCCGTTAACAAGCGGGCTGAATATACGCACTTGTTCGCATGCAATAATCATGCATATTTTTTCATTGCCTAAGAAAAGGAGAGAGGACCTCTCCCGGAATGGTTGCCCGCAACTGGAAGCAGCGTCAGAATAACTGTAGCCAGAATAAGAGGCTATAGCCCAGGTAAAAAAACGGCTTTTATCAATTTTTTATGCAATAAGGGTCTATGTGATAAGCCGAAAGCGGCGGAATGGCGGTGAAAAATTCTTTTCCGGAAGGTTAATAGCAGAATAAAAGCATGTAATACGCAGCCGCTATGGCAGTGGCTGCGCTATTTTTCGACAGGCTTAGTGAAGAAAATGGTACTGAATATTCTCAGCCACCGGCTCTTCTTCCTCAGACTTATACAGCACCTGATTGGCGCTGGCTTCGAGGATGACCATCGATATCTGTTCTTCGCTCTGGCGGAAAAACCACGCGAACTGATCGATCGTCACGCCAACGCCGACGGTCAAGGCCTGGCACACCACCAGCTTCGGCAGATTATCATCCTGAATATCGAGGAAAGCTTTCACCGTCAACGAACTGGCGTTAATCGCAGAAAGATCGGCGGAGAGCGGCAGCAGCGCGGAGGGTTTCACCTCTGCCAGCGCGGAGAAAAGCACCACGTTATCCACCAGGTCAAGTTTGGCATCAAAAATGCCTTCGAAATTTTGCATATGCGGCAGGTGCAGTGCCTGGCAGGAATCACACTCAAAAAAGCTGATGCCCAATTCGTCGAGCCATTGACGTAACGTATCAAGACCCGGAACGACCAGTGAATCCATATGACCTGTGACCTCTTACTGTGAAAAATGCGACGCCATAGCTTACGCAAAAAAAGCGTCCTGTTCCATGACGGTGTCGTGAAAGGGAATTATCCGCCCATTTTCAGACAAAATCCGGGCGTGGCTTGTCGTTCGATCCAGGCGATCATTTTGCCGGCAATATCGACGCCGGTGGTGGTTTCAATCCCTTCCAGCCCAGGAGAAGCATTGACCTCCATCACCAGAGGACCGCGCGCGGCGCGCAGGATATCAACGCCGGCCACGTCCAGCCCGAGCGTTTGCGCGGCCTTGATGGCCATTTCACGCTCCTGCTCGCTGATATACGCCACCGACGCCACGCCGCCGCGATGCAGGTTAGAGCGAAAATCCCCCTCCTTCGCCCGCCGTTCAATCGCCGCCACCACTTCATTACCCACCACGAGGCAGCGCACGTCCCGCCCCTTCGCCTCGGCGATATACTCCTGCACCAGAATATGCGCATTCAGGCCGCGAAAAGCGTCGATGACGCTCTCTGCCGCCTGGCGCGTTTCGGCCAGCACGACGCCGATGCCCTGGGTACCCTCCACCAGCTTTACCACCAGCGGCGCGCCGCCAACCATGGCAATCAGGTCGCTGGTATCGTCTGGCGAATGGGCAATACCGGTGAGCGGCAGATCGATCCCCTGACGGGCCAGCAGCTGGAGCGAGCGCAGCTTGTCGCGGGCGCGGGTGATCGCCACCGATTCATTCAGCGGATAGCTGCCCAGCAGCTCAAACTGACGCAGCGCCGCGGTACCATAGTAGGTGATCGCCGTGCCAATGCGCGGGATCACGGCGTCGAAATGCGGGAGCTGGCGACCTTTATAGTGAATCGACGAGGCCACCGGGCTGACGTTCATATAACAGGAAAGCGGATCGAGGATTTCCACCTGGTGTCCGCGTTTTTGCGCGGCTTCGCGCAGGCGTCGACATGAATAAAGCGTTCCATCCCGGGATAATATGGCAATTTTCACCCTGCACCTCTGCGAAAAGACCCGCTCTGGCGGGCCTCTGGTAGTCAATTAGCGCTGACCTGCGGAATTTCCTTGCGTCAGACTGAGGGCAGTTTACACACAATCAGCGCGTAGCCCATCCCTGCTTATGCAGATATTGCAGAATAAACGGACGGCTCTCTTTAACAATAGTCCGACGGATATGGTCGCTCCAGGTATCGCGACGCGTATTGCTGCCGCGAGAGAGATAATACTGCGCTATCTGCTCGTCATATTCCGCAAGCACCGCGTCGTCCACCGGCTGATAGTGATTTTCATGCACCAGCATCGCCGACGGCATGCGCGGTTTCACCTCCGGGTTATCGTCCGGCCAGCCAAGGCACAGGCCAAACAGCGGCAGTACGTGCTGCGGGAGCTTCAGCAGCTCGGTCACCGCATCAATATTGTTGCGCAGGCCACCAATATAGACGCCGCCGAGGCCAAGGGATTCCGCCGCCACCAGCGCATTCTGCGCCAGAATCGCGGTATCGACGCAGCCCAGCAGCAGCTGTTCGGCGAGGCCCAGCTGAGCGTCCGGGCAGATTTGCAGATTGCGATTGAAATCAGCGCAGAATACCCAAAATTCAGCGGCCTGCGCTACGTGCTGCTGGCCGCCGCTCAGCGGGACCAGCTGTTGGCGTATTTCCGGGTCGGTAACGCGAATAATTGAGGAGCATTGTAAAAAACTGGAGCTGGAAGCGCCCTGCGCGCTGGCAATAATCGCGGCGCGCTGTTCGTCGCTTATCGGCGCGTCGGTAAAATGGCGAATAGAACGGTGGCTACGCAGCAGCTCAATGGTCGGCGTCATCTCGTTTTTCTCTGTCAGGCAATGAAGAAGGTGGGGTTTTCGTTTGCGTCAACTGCGGGGCAATCACTTTCGCCACTCGCCACATTAACGCCACGGCGGCCGGAAGCATCAGCAGGATCCCCGCGAAGATCATCAGCAGCGCCGCCGTTGGGCTGGAAAACGGCGCGGGCAGGCTGACGTACTGGTTGAGCGAGAGCCAGGCCAGGGTCAACAGCACCATGCCGATAATCTCGACTACCAGAATGCTTTTTGGTAATGCAGCGGGCGATCGCATAACGCTCCTCCGGTCAAAATCATGCACGCTCCCGGGCAAAAACCGGTCGCGTATCAGGGGAGTATAGCGGTTTCATCAGCAGAATATTTACCAAACATAGCCTTAAGCCATCGAAGCAAAAGGCAGAACCTTCTTTCCCTCCTCGACATAACGCGGCATGATACGCGGCATTCGCCATCCGGCTGAGGTTTAAGGAGAAGGACTATGTTTACGGTAATTTTTGGTCGTCCAGGCTGCCCCTATTGCGTTCGCGCCAAAGAGCTGGCGGAAAAGCTGAGCAACGAGCGTGATGATTTTAACTATCGCTATATTGATATTCACGCAGAAGGCATCAGCAAAGCCGACCTGGAAAAAACCGTGGGTAAACCGGTTGAAACCGTACCGCAGATTTTTGTCGATCAGAAGCACATTGGCGGCTGCACTGACTTTGAAGCCTGGGCGAAAGAGAATCTCGGCCTGTTCGCCTGAGACGGCTCACTCCTCTGACGAGTGCCTGCGTCTGGTATCAAGCCAGGCGCAAATAAACAAAAAGCACAGCGCGCCCAGCGCGCACCAGAACACCGCGCTAAACAGCCACGCCAGTTCCTGCCAGAAAGAACGCTCGGTCACAAAGAAAAGCCGCATAACCACCAGACAGACAGGTGCAGCCAGCATCGCGCCAATAAGCGGACGCAGTACCCGCTGCCCGGGAGAGAGGCAGCTTGCCGCCGCACCGGGGAGCAAAAAGAACAGCAGCCCGAGCTCAGGGTGACCGGTAGCCCGAAAGGCGCCTTTCATATGTAACAGTAGTGATAAACAAACCACGATAAATAGAAAGAACCCACAGATAATACCGGCCCAAGCACGCTCAGATTTCACGACATCCTCCTGATTTTGCCTCTAACCAACTTCCACTTCGCCCAGTCAGATAAAGATTCTGGCAATCCATGCCAATAAAAGATCCCGTCAATGTAAACACGATTGTTACTAGCCGCAGCCTCCAGGAAAGATTAAACTATCGACTATATTTTGCTGGTTATAACGGGATGCCAGAATAGCGTTCGGGACAACGCGAACACTGGACCAACCTTAGACCAAATAACCATTTCCTTCAACAACTTACTAGTAAATGAGAAGTTGGCTTTCGTGAATATAAACGTCGCAGATTTGTTAAACGGGAATTACATCCTGTTATTGTTCGTTGTGCTTGCATTAGGACTCTGCCTCGGGAAACTGCGTCTCGGGTCGGTACAACTTGGTAATTCCATTGGCGTTTTAGTGGTTTCCCTATTATTAGGGCAACAGCATTTCAGTATTAACACTGATGCCCTCAATCTCGGCTTTATGCTGTTTATTTTCTGCGTCGGCGTGGAAGCGGGGCCCAACTTTTTTTCTATTTTTTTTCGCGACGGCAAAAATTACCTGATGCTCGCGCTGGTGATGGTCGGCAGCGCGATGCTGATCGCCATGGGGCTGGGTAAGCTCTTCGGCTGGGATATCGGCCTGACGGCCGGGATGCTCGCCGGCGCCATGACCTCCACGCCCGTGCTGGTGGGCGCCGGGGATACGCTACGGCACTTCGGCATGCCCAGCGATCAGCTCGCCCTCTCGCTCGATCATCTGAGCCTCGGCTATGCGCTGACCTACCTGATTGGCCTGGTCAGCCTGATCGTCGGCGCCCGCTATATGCCGAAGCTGCAGCATCAGGATTTGCAAACCAGCGCCCAGCAGATCGCCCGCGAGCGCGGCCTCGATACCGACTCCCGGCGCAAGGTCTATCTGCCGGTGATCCGCGCCTACCGCGTCGGCCCGGAGCTGGTGGCGTGGGCTGATGGTAAAAACCTGCGCGAGCTGGGCATTTACCGCCAGACCGGCTGCTACATTGAGCGCATCCGCCGCAACGGCATTCTCGCAAACCCGGACGGCGATGCGGTGCTGCAGATGGGCGATGATATCGCCCTGGTGGGTTACCCGGATGCCCATGCCCGCCTCGACCCAAGCTTCCGTAACGGCAAAGAGGTCTTCGACCGCGATCTGCTCGATATGCGCATCGTCACCGAAGAGATCGTGGTCAAAAACCACAATGCCGTCGGCCGTCGCCTGGCGCAGCTGAAGCTGACCGATCACGGTTGCTTCTTAAACCGCGTTATCCGCAGCCAGATCGAAATGCCTATCGACGATAACGTGGTGCTCAACAAGGGCGATGTGCTGCAGGTCAGCGGCGACGCGCGTCGCGTTAAAACCGTCGCGGATCGTATCGGCTTTATCTCCATCCACAGCCAGGTGACCGACCTGCTCGCCTTCTGCGCCTTCTTTATCGTTGGCCTGATGATCGGCATGATCACCTTCCAGTTCAGCTCGTTCAGCTTCGGCATCGGTAACGCCGCCGGTCTGCTGTTTGCCGGCATTATGCTCGGTTTCCTGCGCGCCAACCATCCGACGTTTGGCTACATTCCGCAGGGGGCGCTGAATATGGTGAAGGAGTTCGGCCTGATGGTGTTTATGGCAGGCGTGGGGCTCAGCGCGGGCGCCGGCATAAATAACGGCCTCGGCGCCGTCGGCGGTCAGATGCTGGCGGCGGGCCTCATCGTCAGCCTGGTGCCGGTGGTTATCTGTTTCCTGTTCGGCGCGTACGTGCTGCGCATGAACCGGGCGATGCTCTTCGGCGCCATGATGGGGGCCCGTACCTGCGCGCCGGCGATGGAAATCATCAGCGATACCGCGCGCAGCAATATTCCTGCGCTGGGATACGCGGGGACCTACGCCATCGCTAACGTGTTGTTAACCCTGGCAGGTACGCTGATTGTCATCATCTGGCCGGGGCTACAGTGAATTTTTTAAGAAAAAAAACGCGCATACGCAGAACTTTTTTTGCTGGCATCAGTCATAAGTAGTGCCACTGCTTTTCTTTGATGTCCCCATTTTGTGGAGCCCATCAACCCCGCCACTTAGGTTCAAGGTTGATGGGTTTTTTGTTGCCTGAATTTTACGGCCTTTAAAATCATTAAGTTACAAACCCTCTTTTTAAGTCATGGCGACAAAGTGGCGACAGCCTCAAAGAGCCAGCGCAGCCTGGCCTGAATTTGTGGGGTGAGGCTGCACAGGATGGGCCTCTTTAGGTGTAGAAATTGAGCGAACAAAAGTCTCATGCGTTACGAACGTATGGCTGCAATTGATATTCTGGCACTGGTTGTAACGTTCTTAGGTCATTGAAGAGACCTGGAAACTGCTGCGAGTATGGGCTGCACTTCCACACAATGGGCAAATCATCATTTTACACATCCACATCTATGCTGGTCCTAAACTCGTAGTCCGGATTTGACCGTATGCGTTAACGCTGTGATAGCCTAGTTCACATTATCGATGGGTTGATTAAAGTCGATGACCTTAACTGGCATTTACACGTAGGTGCGGGATTAACTGGCGCGGTAAGTCAGCCAGTTAATCCCGCTGGTTTCAAGGCCCCAGTTTCCACCCAGCAAAGCCAGTCGTCCCGGTCCACTTCAGTCACAATGCAATTGCGAATCAGATTGATGATAAGGCCTATGATTTCGGCTAATTGAGCATTCATAGTGTCAGAATGCCCGCGATTGAATTTTTAATGAACTTCACTTCATTGTTTGGTCTCTGATATATATAATCTCGAATACCTAATTGAGAAGGAAAGATATATGGATTTCGATAAAATAAATGCCTTTCTTGCTACGGCAATTGGAGGATTGATATTTAAATGGCTCGCAGGAGGAGTCTCTTCCTTTTGGTCATGGCTAAATAAAATCCATCCTGAAGAGGATTTTTTAGTATCCACCATCGGATTAGCAAAACCGATAATTAGGCTTAGCCTTTGCAAGTACAAAGTTAGTACTAAACCACACGGTAAACGAGAAAAAATCACCCTCACTACTCTTGGCATCATTGTTATAGCAATTCCCTTAATTGGTTTTTATCAGTTCACTAAAATCATTACCGTTGAGCCAATATACTGGATTTCCCATACACACAAAGAAACAAATGACTCATTTTGGATAAAACCAGGAGCGGCAACAAGCCCACCGGATACTCCTGCGTGGGATATAACGCCAGAAACTTGCATCGATAAAAACAAATTGGATAAAATCACGTTAATTAAACCAGAAACAAAACTATTTATTTGTAGTTATATGTTAGATCCACAAAAAAAAGATGAGTTATCAAAAGAGACTAATAAAAACTCCCTTGCACTTATAGTCATAACGCCAATTATTTATCTATCATTACTATGTTTCACTATGTTAGGAGTAGCTATGTTTATTGATTTATATATAAACAGAAAAATCACAAAGCTTAATAAATTAGAAATCAAGAAAAGTTATGAATATTTAACATAATTTATAATACAATTAGCCATTGCGGCAGGATGTCACAGGTGACACTTTCCACCTCATCATTTATAGCCAGAAGGCATAGGATGTATTTCTGAATATTAAAAATGTTAGCCGCAATGACATTATGGCAGCACACCGCATGCCATCTAAGCTGAAGGAGATTATACCGATCAATATTGGAGTTGGGGCTGTGAAGAAGGCAAGTATAGTATTTGTGGAAAATGAATTAGAGCCAATTCAACGAAGGTTGATGGGAAAGAATAATTGAACAAACAAGGATGTCATCCTTTCCAGTAAGTTTCCTTTCAAAGAAAGACATCCAATATTTTAAATATAGCAAACATATTTTACTGCTTACTATATTTTCCCTGTCATTGCTTTTGAAGCAAGATCATTTAAATCCATTTCACGCTGATTGATAAACTCCCCATAAGAACTTTTACCATCTCGTAATTTTTCATCAATTACCGCTGCATCAAAAATCAAATCTTTCTCTGCCTCATGTACTGCTTTAAAATAAGTATCGGGGTTTGAATCTGAAATTTTATTATTATCTTCAGCCGTTAAAAACGCTATATTTGCAATTATATTTGACTCATGAAATGCAAAACCTTGCTTAGCAAGGTATGCCTTAGGATAAATATGATGAAATTGCCTTGCGTTATATGCTGACAATGCAGAATCAAGATCTACCACTTTACCAGTAATGAAACTTCGAGGAGATAGTTGAGCTAATAAACAAATGGAGGCCTTTGCAGCAGAGGAGTTTATTCGCCATGTTTTTTTAAAGAAATCCGCTTCAATTTTTGGTATTGGTTGAATATAGCTATCAGGTGAATTTATTATACCCTCCATAGAGATAATATCTTCCATAACATAAGTATTTGTCCCGCTTTATACCTTTGTGAAAATGCACAACACCAAAACCATCGCTTAATAGAACTATATTGATGTCCTGTAGGTCGAGCGGTTTTAGCGAAGAAATAGGTTATCGGAACTAACATAATAGGGAAAGGTAAGAATATAGAATTCTTAATTTTTAAATCGTTTGCTAAAAAATCAACAGAACTTCGCACACCTCTTTTTAAATCCTCCATTGAGGATAAAAGAATTGTTGGATCAACATCAATCAAAGTATCCGAATCTATTTTTTTATTGATTATTGCGGTCAAACAACGCATTAAAAGGACTTCATCGACTTGTTCATACCCCACAGATGCAAGATAATCTTTTAATGAATCCATCTCTGTGCGTAAATCGAATTTTTCTGACCATGTCCATGCAGTCAGCAGCTCAATGGTACTTAAACTTGTTCCAGATGAGTTAATCCTCTGAAATATTCTACAAACTTCTTGGTTGCTTCTTTCTTTAATCGTAACTATAGGAAACTCATAATCTTTAAATTTATCTACAAGGTTAGCAATTTTATCTTGTTCATCAACTGGGAATCGCCTCAACTCCGGCAGAAGTTTCGCAGTATCAAGAATACTACTTAGTGGAACACTACTAACACCATTCGGCAGATCTTTGTAATTACAGAATTCGTCATTGGAAGGAACAAAATGTATATTAAATCGTGATGCTAATTCATTGTTTTCTGTTTTCCTATCCGCATTGAACACACCAAACAAAGTTGTTAAACGCTGCTGTCCATCTAACACATAATTTACAGGATAATCCTCTTTGACCTCAGGGAGATGAAACCCACCTACATTCCTTTCAAATTTCAATGGAGTTTTAGTCGACCATAATAATAATGAACCAACCGGATACCCACTATAAATAGAGTCGATAAGCCCTAATATTTGTTCATCTGTCCAAACAAAATCTCGCTGGAAAGCCGGGATCTTGATGTTTCCACGGGTAACGTCATCTAATAAGGATGCTAATCTTTGGTTCCCAGAATCGATTTTTTTCTTAGAGTTTGCATTACTTTCCATTGCTGAGTCTCACCGAGTATGAAGAGATACTAGATTTGCACAAAATCAAAGCACCTTCAATCGCAACGTTTCCCATTAACTTACGTTGCGCGCGCTCAAATCCCCGCCACGTCTGCCAGCTTTGTGAAGTTGTTTTCATGCAGATACATGATGGGCCTGAAAGCCCGACAACCTAGGCGATTTTGGACCATTACGATCCTTTTTAGATCATGCAAATCCTGCACCATAGACATGCACTCCTTCTCAAACGCTGGTGCGTCCTTTTGGAGAACGTTACAAATGACGCAAAACGGCTAATGCTTGCTTTCATCCTTGCCTACCCGTACTTACTCAACCTAGTAACTAGATCGCTCGTCAGTTCTGACAACCACGGAATGGCAGTCTCCTTATCGTTATCGCACAATCCGAGCTGGCAACTAGCTGGGCCATAAGTTCTAACCACTACCGACATTTATCGTCTTCATGCAAAGCCTGGTTTCGGTAGAAAAGGCGTAAACCTGTCAATAATAGAATACTTCCGCCACGCAGCAGTAAATCAATATCCTGCTCGTTGCCGTCAAAACCTTTGGACTTCAACTCATATTCAAGCTGCGGTCTCAGCTAATCTTTAATCTACTACCCGTATCCTTTCCGGCGCGTCGGTTTAACCAAACGAAGCCCAGCGCTCATTTTCCTAATCATTTTTTTGCTCATGCTATGGAGATGAGCCTGCAACGGAGTATTATTAAGACGGTCTTGATTATCAGGAATAATATGATTATGAATGAGTTACAGATACAGGGGCTAGAACTTCGCGCTAAAGCAAAAGAACTGGCTCTTGCTGCTTTGGCAAAGCACCCGGATGGAAGCATAAATGGTAAAGGAGTGAAGCAAGCAGAAGTATTTCGTCTCTGCGGTCTCGATTGGGGGGATTATCCTAAAGCCCCCAGTACACAGCAACAATATTGGGCTGTAGCCCTCCTTCGCGAACTTGAGTCAGAAGGAGCTGTGGAGCAAGTCGAGGAGAAAGGTCCCTGGCGTTTAAAATAAGTCACGATGAGCCAAGTGGCAGCAGCGGTTGGCATTGCCCCGTGATCGCCACTCCTTACCACTCACCTAACTTATTGACCATCATGCAACTAATTGTTTTCATTGACCAATTTACATAAATTTTTTTTGTTTTCTGCGCCCCGCTCACGCTCCCGCCAGCCGGTCTACCATCAGTCGAATCGCTTCTCTCGATAGCGGCGCTCTGTCGGTCACGAAGTGCAGCGTCATCCCCTCGATAAAGGCGTCAAGCCCGCGGGCCGTTGCCGGTTCAAACCACTGCTCAAGAGTCCGCTGGCTGCGCAGCATCCAGTTCTGCATGACCGCTTTTAAATTCGGCTGGCTGCTGCAAAAAGCATACAGCTGATACATCAGCTCCATATTGCGCGCGGTTGTCACCTGGGCGCTAAAAATCAGCTCCGCAATGGCGTCACAGGCCTCTTTGCGGCTATGCACATCGGCAAAAAACTGCTGATACTGCGCCGACATCTGGCCGGTGAACAGGCTGAACGCCTCTTCGACCAGCGCCTCAATGCCGCTGAAATAGTAGGTCAGCGAGCCCAGCGGCACGCCCGCGCAGGTGGCGATTTTCCGGTGCGTGACCGCGTGGATACCGTGTATCGCGATCGTGTCCAGCGTCGCCTGCAAAATCCGCTCCCGCCGCTGCGGGTCGTTTGGTCGACGGGCCATCCCCTTTTCCTCTTTCATTTAAACAGATGCTGAATCCCACGGCGTAGGCGTCAAATATGCCTCAGGCTGAATCGAATCATAGAGGTCAATAAAAAAGCATTCCGCGGCAGCCTGCCTGGATGTACAAATGTACACAACCTTGCTACTGTTGTCTGCATCTCTTCACTCTCGGGCATTTACGGATGACAGCGCAAACCTCCCGCAGAGCCCTCCAGCTAAGGCTGTGGGCGCTCTTCATGTTCTTTTTTATCCCCGGATTACTCATGGCCTCATGGGCGACCCGCACGCCGGCGATTCGCGATCTGCTCGCGCTATCGACGGCGGAAATGGGGATTGTATTATTTGGACTTTCAATAGGTTCGATGAGCGGCATCCTCTGCTCAGCGTGGCTGGTCAATCGATTCGGCACCCGTAAAGTGATTCGCGCCACCATGTCCTACGCGGTGGTCGGCATGCTGGTGCTCAGCGCCGCGCTATGGTTTACCTCGGCGGTGCTGTTTGCTATCGGCTTAGCCATCTTCGGCGCCAGCTTTGGCTCCGCGGAAGTGGCCATTAACGTCGAAGGCGCCGCCGTTGAACGTGAGATGAATAAAACCGTCCTGCCGATGATGCATGGTTTTTACAGCTTCGGTACGCTCGTCGGCGCCGGGATTGGTATGGCGGTAACCGGCTTCGGCCTGCCCGCCGCGCCGCACATCCTGCTGGCGGCGCTGGTGGCCGTCGCCCCCATTGCTATCGCCATTCGCGCGATCCCTGAAGGCACCGGCAAAAATGCGGCGGAAGCGGCGCGCCATGAAGGCAAAGGCCTGCCGATATGGCGCGATGGCCAGCTGCTGCTGATTGGCGCGATCGTCCTGGCCATGGCCTTTGCTGAAGGCTCCGCCAACGACTGGCTGCCGCTGCTGATGGTTGACGGCCACGGCTTCAGCCCAACCTCCGGCTCGCTGATTTACGCAGGCTTCACCCTCGGCATGACCCTTGGCCGCTTTACCGGCGGCTGGTTTATTGACCGCTACAGCCGGGTGACGGTGGTTCGCGCCAGCGCGGTAATGGGCGCCCTGGGCATTGGCCTGATTATTTTCGTCGATAACCCGTGGGTCGCCGGTCTCTCCGTACTATTATGGGGCCTCGGCGCGTCGCTGGGCTTCCCGCTGACCATTTCTGCCGCCAGCGACACCGGCCCCGATGCGCCGAAGCGCGTCAGCGTGGTGGCGATTACCGGCTACCTCGCCTTCCTCGTCGGGCCGCCGCTGCTGGGCTTTCTCGGCGAACACTTCGGCCTGCGCAGCGCCATGATGGTGGTGCTGGCACTCGTGCTGGTCGCGGCCATCGTCGCCCGCGCGGTAGCGAAGCCCCAATCTGAACCCGTGATGGAGAACAGTTAATGAGCATCAAATTGATTGCGGTAGACATGGACGGCACCTTTCTGAGCGATGCCAAAACCTATAACCGTCAGCGCTTCCTCGCCCAGTATCAACGGATGCGCGAGCAGGGCATCCGCTTCGTCGTCGCCAGCGGTAACCAGTATTACCAGCTTATCTCCTTCTTCCCCGAAGTGGCCCATGAGATAGCCTTTGTCGCCGAAAACGGCGGCTGGGTGGTCAGCGCCGGCGAGGACGTGTTTAACTGCCGGATGCCGCGGGAACATTTCAATACTGTTATCGACCATCTCCAGACGCTGACCAACATTGAAATCATCGCCTGCGGTAAGCGCAGCGCTTACACCCTCAACCAGTATAATGATGAGCTGAAAGCGGTCGCGGCGAAGTACTATCATCGCCTCGAACTGGTCGACGACTTTAATCATATTGCTGATGATGAAATTCTGAAGTTCGGTCTCAACGTCCCGGACCAGCTGATCCCGCAGATACAGCCGAAGCTGCACGCTGCGCTTGGCGATATGGTGACCGCGGTCGCTACCGGCTACGGCAGCATTGACCTGATTATTCCCGGCGTGCACAAAGCCAACGGACTGCGCATCCTGCAGGAACGCTGGGGCATCGAGAACCATGAAGTGGTGGCGTTTGGCGATAGCGGCAACGATATCGAAATGCTGCAGCATGCCGGCTTCGGTTTCGCCATGGCCAACGCCGCCGCGCCGGTGAAGGCCGTCGCTGGCTACCGCGCGCCGCACAATAACGAAGAAGGCGTGCTGCATATTATTGATAAAGTGCTTAATCGCGAAGCGCCGTTCGCCTGAGGCCGCGCCTGCTGCGGCGCGTAACGTCGCAGCAGGGCATCTGAAGATTACTGCGGTTCGAGGGAGCTGCCTACGCGTTTATCCTTCAGGAAGTAGACCGTCATCGCCAGCCAGAGCACCCCGCTCAGCAGGTTGAGCAAGCTGAAGAGTCCGCTGCCGCCAGCCTCATAGGCGTGCTTGCTCACTTCGATACCCACGGTAAAGATCAGCATTTGCAGCATCCCCATCGCCGCCGACACCGTTCCTTTGCTCATCTCGCTGGCAAACAGCGTCAGGCGCACCAGCCCGGCGTTAGCGAGCCCAATCCCGAAGGCGTAAACGCTCAGCCCGGCGGTCATCCACAGATACGCGTGGGTTGACGCCACCGTCGCGACGGCGGAGATCAGCAGGCCGATCATAATTGGCCAGCCGCCGAGAATAATCAGCGAACGCACCGTCTTGCGGGAAGTCTGGCGCGCCAGCACCAGGTTACCGGCAATCAGCGCGCCAAATATCGGCACCTGCAGCAGACCATACTCGTAGCTGGTCGCCTGCTCGCCGCTGATGATGATCACCGGCGATTGAGCAATCCACGCCAGCAGCGGCAGGCTGACAAAACCGGTGGCCAGCGCGCCGGCGACAAAGCGCAGGTTTTTCAGCACCTCACGATAATCACGCCCCAGCTCTTTAACCGATAGCTTCTCGCCCATGCGGGTGGCGGTTTCCGGCATCGCCTTCTGTAGCCCAAAAAAGGCGATAGCGGCCAGCACGGCAAACAGGACAAACATCATCTCCCACGGCAGGAGATGAACCCAGGCCGCGCCCACCAGCGGCCCAAGCAGCGGCGCAATCAGCGCGACGTTGGCCATCAGCGCCGTGATCTTGATGCACACCGCCTCTTCAAAAGACTCCTGTATCGCCGCATAGCCAACCGCGCCGATAAAGCACAGGCTGATGCCCTGCAAAAAGCGCAGCAGCGTGAACTGCTCAATCGTCTGCGCCAGCAGCGTCGCCAGGCAGGTCACGATAAACCACACCACCCCGGTCAGCATGACCGGACGGCGGCCGATGCGATCCGAAAGCGGCCCCAGCAGCCACTGCAAAAACATACCGCCGGCCAGATAGGCGGTCATTGAGGTCGGAACCCACTCATTGCCCACGCCAAACTCTTCCACCACCGAGAGCATTCCCGGCTGGATCATGTCATTGCCGATATAGGTGGCGAATTCGTATAACACCAGGCACAGCGGAAAGAGCAGCGCCTGACGTCCGAGGCGTTTGCCTGAAAGCGAAGAATTGTGCATGAAATCTCTTATTTAAATAAAACCGCGCAAAGTTTAATGAAAGTCGTGCCGGGGAGATAGTGAATTGTGAGCGATGAAGAGAAATATCGCCACGCAGAGACCGCGTCGCCATCACCGAATGAAAATCCCACTGTATATATTTCGTTTATGTTTCAATTAGATTACAGGCTATATACTCCTTTACTCAGTCTGTTAACGAAGCCACATACGCACTTTCATTCATAACAAACTGATAATTAAGACAATACTGCTTTACCTTATCGCCACCGTTTTTTAAGGTGGGCGGCTTGTTGCTAACGGACCCAAGAGCCTGGATGTATGCTGGAAAATATTAACTACTCGCTGTTTGCATTCCTCAATGCCACCCCCGCGTCGCCGTGGTGGGCAATTGAAATCGCGACGTTTATCGCCAAAGACCTGATTATTATTGTGCCATTATTGGTATTCGCCTTATGGCTTTGGGGGCCAAACCAGCGTCAGCTAGTATTTAAGGTGATGATGGCGCTCGCGATTAGCCTCACGCTTTCATGGATATTCGGCGTGTTTTTTCCGCATGAACGTCCGTTTGCCGCCGGTGTGGGCTATAACTTCCTGCATCATTCACCCAATAACTCCTTCCCAAGCAATCACGGTACTATCTGCTTTACCTTTGCGCTGGCCTTTATGTTCTGGCACCGCCTGTGGTCGGGCGCGCTGCTTATCGCCGTTGCCTGCGCGATTGCCTGGGCCCGGGTCTATCTCGGCGTTCACTGGCCGATGGACATGCTGGGCGGGCTTCTCACCGCGATGCTCGCCTGCCTTAGCGCCCAACTGCTGTGGCAAAGCGGCGGAAAAACCCTCTATCAGCATCTGCAGCGGCTGTACCGCCTGTTCTTTTCGCTGCCGATTCGCAAAGGCTGGGTGCGCGAATAGACGTTCCTGACCAGCCGGTAAAGTTGCGGCAGCGCCCGATTCCTGCGCGTGACTAAGCCTCTTCCGGCAGGTAAAATCGCCGCTGACGCCCTGTCAATGCAGGGCGCTTTCAGCTTAGAGGGAATATGGAAACTCGTCGTGACGAACGCATCAGCCAGCTTATTCAGGCACTCAAGCGCAGTGATAAACTCCATCTAAAAGAAGCGGCCACCCTGCTTGGCGTGTCAGAGATGACCATTCGTCGCGACCTCAACGGCCACAGCGGCCCGGTCGTGTTGCTGGGCGGCTATATCGTTCTGGAGCCGCGCAGCGCAACGCACTATCTGCTGAGCGATCAGAAAACGCGCCTTGTGGATGAAAAACGCCGCGCAGCCCGCCATGCGGCAAAGCTGCTTGAGCCCCACCAGATGGCCTTTTTTGACTGCGGGACCACCACGCCGTGGATCATCGACGCCATCGATAGCGCCCTGCCCTTTACCGGCGTCTGCTATTCGCTCAATACCTTTCTTTCCTTACAGGAAAAGCCCCAGTGCCGCGCAATTTTGTGCGGCGGCGAGTTCCACGCCAGCAACGCCATTTTTAAACCGCTAAGCCTGCAGGATACGCTGAGCCACCTGTGCCCGGACATCGCGTTTTATTCCGCCGCGGGCGTCGATTGCGAGCAGGGCGCGACCTGTTTTAACCTGGAAGAGCTGCCGGTCAAACACTGGGCGATGAAAAGCGCTCGCTACCACGTGCTGGTTGTCGATCACAGTAAATTCGGCAAAGTCCGGCCGGCGCGGATGGGGGATTTATCGCAGTTTGACGTAATAGCCAGCGACGTCTGTCCGGATGACGATCTGCTCGCGCTGGCGAAGGAAAAACAAATTTCACTGCTTTACTAACCGCGCCCCGCAGGGCGCGGCCTGCATTTTAAGAGAACCAACCGCCGAACCAGCCGTGCAGTTTCATCAGCACGAAATCGATCATCCGGCTAAAGAAACCGCCTTCGTTTACCGCTTCCATCACAATCAGCGGCCGCTGCTCAATGGTTTTATCATTCAGTTTAAAGTCGATGGTGCCGACCACCTGCCCTTTGGTCAGCGGCGCGGTCAGCTGCGTATCGTTCAGGGTGTAGCTGGCCTTGAGGTTTTTCAGCTGGCCTTTCGGCAGCGTGATGGAACCCGCCTCGCCCGCCCCCAGCTTCGCTTCACTGCTATCGCCAAACCAGACGCGCTGGGTAATGAAGGTGGCATCGGGTTTAATCGGCGTCACGGTTTCATAGAAGCGGAATCCCCAGGTCAGCAGTTTTTCTGATTCGTTAAAACGGATACGGTCAGTTTTGGTGCCGAGCACGACGGCAATCAGGCGCATATCGTTTTGCGTCGCGGAAGAAACCAGATTGTAGCCCGCTCCGGCGGTGGTCCCGGTTTTCACCCCGTCAGCGTTGAGGTTCGTGCTCCACAGCAGGCGGTTGCGGTTCGGCTGGCGGATTTTGTTGAAGGTGAACTCTTTTTCTTTATGGATCGCATACTCTTCCGGCACGTCATGGATCATCGCTTTGGTGAGCAGCGCCATATCGCGTGCGGTACTGAACTGACCCGGCGCGTCCAGACCGTGCACGGTCATAAAGGTGGTATTGGTCAGGCCCATTTTCTGCGCATAGCCGTTCATCAGGCTGACAAACGCGTCCTGGCTGCCCGCCACGTAGTCGGCTATCGCGATGCTGGCGTCGTTGCCGGACTGAATGATGACGCCCTTGTTAAGATCTTCTACCGACACCTGCATCCCCGGCTTGAGGAACATCACCGAAGAGCCGCGCAGCGCCGGGTTACCGGTGGCCCACGCATCGCGTCCGATGGTCACCATATCTGTAGACTTAATCTTACCCGCCTTTAACGCCTGGCCGACAACGTAGCTGGTCATGATTTTGGTCAGGCTCGCCGGGTCGAGTTTTTCGTCGGCATTGCCTTCGCTGAGCACTTTGCCGCTGGCATAGTCCATCAGGATCCAGGCTCGCGCGTCAATGGATGGCGCATCGGGGAGTTGTTCCGCAGCCTGCACCGCAGGCGCAACGAGAAGTAAAAGCGCGCAGCCTGCCGCGAGGCCGCGAAGGGAAAAAGCATCATGCGTCATAAGAGCCACCCAAGTATCCTTTCCAAACAAAAATATGCCGCCACACTCGTTCCGCGCCGCAGCAGCCGGTGAGTAAAGCGTACAAATGACCTTAAAGAAACAGCGAGTTGGTAAAGTTTTTAAAGTTTACGCAATAACCTCGCCCGGTGCTGCAAACAGCGCAATTTTTTTGATCGCGGTTGCCTAAATATTAACTTTATTATGGCATGCAAAAAATTAGTTTAGCAAATTCAATGATCTGCAATATTTTCAACGATATAGCTCGGTTGACTTCTGGACAAATGCGGACAAATGCGGACATTTGATTGCTCCAAATCGTGCCCCAAACGTTATTCTGCCCCAAAATTTGCCCCAATTTTACCCCCTAAGGGTCTGAGGCAATAACCATTCTCATAGCTTACAAATAACCCACTAAGGGGTTGCAAGTTGACTACTTTGCCAGCAGGTGCTTATGGGCGATTAATGAGATACGTTTCTTGCGCTACTACTGCTCACGGTGACTCCCGATAAGGATTTTGCAGCCCGGTTTAAAGCGGTATTGAAAGCAATGAGTGTTACTGGCCGGCATTCGTTCTTCACACGATTTGAATGGCTCTGGAACACAAAAATATCCTCTGGATGCCTTTCCCGTCGCCGCGCTATCATCGCCATCACCGTAGGTGGAATTTCAACGCGCAGTGCTTTCAGTCTCCCCCTCTCTCGTATCAGTATCGAATTGCCATCTATGTCATCGTAACGAAGAGACAGCAGCCTGCCCGCACCAAGGCTCGTATGGAAAATCAATACCCACAAATCAGCCCAAGTATCTGAGATGCCGGCGAGTTGACTATTTATTATCAAAAATTGCATGAACGTTAACGTTTTCTTACTGCTCATATTTAAACGCGCTTTGCTCTATTATTCGTGAGGTTATTATCTCAGATGTGAATTTCAGGCAACAGTAGTTAACGTGCGGTTAATCACACTCCCCTTCAAACAGGGGTAGTATCCAGCCTCAAGCTGTTGATCGTGTGCATAGCAACTCCGAGCACTTCAACAGCTCCAGGCCCCCTTAAGTAAAAACATACCCATGCAACCGGAACTTTAACTTAACTGTTCAGACCAGAATTATCTGGAAACATCAGGAATTTTCTCAGAAGATATACTCCGCGCGGAGACGCACACAGCAATAATGTCATGAAGTTTTTTTCCCCTGAGTGTGCCTGCTCCGGGGATTTTTTTATCAAACAGGACTTGTATACTGTCTCAAGTCGTTAATCGCATGGGTTGCGACTCCGAGCGATTCCACGTCTTTCAGCGCCTCACCTTCAATGCTCTCGCCTTCGGCTGTAATAAAAGAGCGTCCCATCAATTTTGCAAACTGCAGTTCGCCAGCCAGGCGGATAAGAAGGACGCTTCCTTGCGTCACCTTCAGCGATAAATCGAGAACGACATAGCCGCGGTCTGTCTCTATAACCTGAGAGTTAGCGCTGATGTCACATGCAGCCGTGACAGTCAGAGCAGACTCAACGTAGTCGGCAGCAGGTGAAGGAAAGTAGCTGGCAGTCATTACATCACTCTCCCCATGTTGCGGAGAATCCACAGCCGATTCTCTGTGTACTCACGCGTCTTGTCAGCAAAGCACGACTGATAGCGCTCTATCCAGCGATTGGCTTCCGACTCTGAGAAATGAATGCCCCGCTGCATCAAAGAAGAGACTAAATCACGCGTGCGTAGATACTGATAGCCTTTTGAGTTTCGGAGTACCGACTCATGAAAGGTCTGGTTGATGTCTGATTGTCGAAGCATGATCTGCCCTCCCATTAACACTGTTTATGCATACAGTAGTTTTAATGAGAGAGAAGATCAAGCGACGTCTTTGCTGTCAGTGCTCGTGGTTTAAAGAGTTACGCTATCTGATACACGATCCGTTCGTTGATAACCTGACACTTGCTCATCCTAACCATGTAGGAATCTCCCTTTTGCAAATCTACGACACAAGAGGATTTGCCAGCATCATATCTGCAATAGACAAGGCTGTTGTTCACGAGAACCTCAAAATTCCCGCCTTCATCAACAGAAAAGATGAAGTAAAGTTTTGCTTTTCTGTCAAAAGGTAGCGATGATTTTTTATTATATAAAGGTTTATCATCAGCGATTGAAAATACCTCTCCATATCCTGTGGTAGTTCCATTATTAAAATCTATTTCTCCAGAGTATCCGGAGGAGATGAATCTTTTTAATGAAGCAATGTTTTTTATATAAATAAAGTTTTTATTATCAGGAATGCCCTGAACGGATAACCCTATAGCAATGCATAGATTTCCTGAAGATGATTGGCTGTTTATGATTCTCGATGCAGAATCTTTCCTTTTGAAGTTCATACCTATGACCTTGATGTTTTCAATTACCAGGCATCCAACATCAACAGAGTCGCTAATAAAAATAAGGTCTTTATCTTTAAGGCAGTTGCTAGAATTAGGCCTATACACAGTAACACTAGCCGCATTAAAAAAGGCTGATTGCTTCTTTCTCTTGTCATCAAAAGCATACCCCAAATATGCAAGTTGGTTGACAAAGTTTGCTGTTACATTCGCAATATTTAGAGTTCCACCGCCACCAATTCTAAAACCGCTGCCCAGCTTTTCGAGTCTTGAATTACCTATAGATACAATTGCCGCATCTATATCCAGTGCAAATACGTCATCATTATTTTTATCTTTGTTGCCAAGTACGGATAAGTGATTGCCGATAGCCATGGTCTGCGTTCTTGATACCTTCACTTGAGGCTGCCCCCATGCTCCAGTAGCAAGGCTTCCGAACGTGACACTTCCACAATCTTCAATAACAAGACATCCGCTATTCTGATCAGGAACGAAGTTCTCATAAACACCTATGGTGACATCGCTCGACTTGGTTATAACAGATGAGCCTTTTGGATATTCTTCCCATACCGTGGATATCGTCCCAAACCCGGTTGTGCCCGATATATAGAATGCCCTACCGCAAGAGAATGCAGATATCTTTGAATCATCAACACTCTGTACTCCGTTTGATGTTTTACTGTTATATTTACCAAACGTACCAAAAAGAGTACCCTGGTACAGGTTGCCTATTATTTTAAATGAAGCACCAACACAACCAGACTCCATTCTGATGGCTGTATCAGTAATGCTGTTACCATCCCCTCCATTGATCAAAACATCAACGTGAATGTACTGGCAACCTATGAAATCAAAACCACCACCACCAGTTAAAACAAAATGGCCAATTATGCCAATTTTATCTACTCCTGCGCTGGATGAAATTCCTTGTAATGAGGACCTGTTAATTTCAAAAACTTGCCTGTTCTTTATTTCAAGAGCTCTTTCAAGGTCATTTATAACTACGCCGCCAGATGATGCCGTTACCTTTTTAATAGCAAGTGAGATCGCATCATCATCACTCATGTCTGCGGTAATAATACTTGATATGCTTACATTCCTTCCTGATGCTTTGATGTCACTTGTCTTATCTCGCGCGCTAGCAATGGAGTTAGAGCCCAACGCAACAGCACCGACAGTTGCAATCTTCAACAGCGATCTTCTGTCCATATCCACCCCTGGCAAGGTTAAAAGAATCAGGGTTTCATAGTACCAAGGACGGTAGAAACTATTTTTTGTTACAAAATGTTAATGTAATTGTAATCGCTCGCGTAGTCTATACAATGGCTGTAAACTCATGTCTAATTAACTAGTGTAAATATGCAACAAATAAACGAATATAAGAACCCCGGGAGATTTTTTATTTCCCCTTATTTTGCTGCAATGGTTGCCTACTTTATTTTTCTAGTGGCTCTATTCTTTCCTGAGAAATACTATCGACACCTCATCGGAGAACAGAATTACATATCATTCGATCCTGCATCATTCCTCTTTGTAACAACATGCGTGTTTTTCTTTTTCATTGGGACGCTGTTTGTTTCTCAGATGTCCAGAAGGATAATAACTAAAAATTCTCCCGACGTTCGAAAGGTGCTAAGGATTTCGGTAACAAAATTCATTTTGCTTCCGGTAATTATTTCAATAATTTTCAGCTTTATGTCGATAAAGCTTCTGTTAGCGAATAACCCTAACCTTATTATGTACCTTCTTCTTGGTGATGGCGCAAACCTGAAGAGGGAACTGGTGCTTGCAAACACAATGGCCCAGGCCGCTCAATTCTCAATATGTGTAGCTTTATGGGCTACAGTCCAATACAATCACTATAAGCATGAGCTAAGACTTTTTAAGCGGTTTTTTATATTGCTTTTTATAGGCGTTCTGTCGGCCATATGTATGGCTAACGCCATCATTAAAATGGCTCGATTTGAAATGATGCCACTCCTGCTTGGATTCATGGTAATAATTTTAAACCAGAAATACAAAAAGGTAGGCAATAAGACAATTGTGTTTTATATGCTTATCTCATTTTTTGCATTGATAGCCGTTTTTGGTGTATTTAGTTTTCTGAGGGGATTTGACTCTTCTGATGATGTTGTGCGATCAATCGTTGGGTACACCATAACTTCATACAACCACATGGCAGCGTTGCTAAACGGGAAGTTAAGGTATCTATATCCTGGCGACGGGTATTATCTTGCGGTATTCTTGCAGTACATACCATTAGTTGGTGATATGTTCACTAGTAGTGTTTTGGGATGGGTAAACCCTGAGATGGTCCGTTCTAAAGAGTTCATTGATACTGCTGCGGCCTCCCTCAATGAGTCTTACATCTGGATTACAGTATTCGGATATGTTTTCGTAACAGCTTCCTACCTGACTCCTTTCTTTATGCTCATATACGGCTGCGTGGCGCAACTATCATGGTCGTCATTTAAACGCGGTAATCCATTGGGGATTGTATTCTATCCGTGGATGTTTTTCTGCATCATGTTCTGGCTTGGAAGTAACATTCTTGCACAGCAACAGACCATTAGTGTTTTTGCGGCTTACATCTTCCTGCAGATGTACTCAGCTTTGTTTATAAAGAGAATCAGAGAATATTAATTGCTGTCTCCCCCTTTCTGAAGTTGAAAGGGGGAGAAAAAGTTAACTTAACACCTCTCCGCCAGTAAACTCATCTAAGGTCAGAAGATACTCAATGCATTGAGAGTATACATCCTTATCTGCATTATATTGGCAGTGATAATATTCAGCTTTAAATGGAATTCTTTCTGAAAATTCATTAGCGGATGGTCTATAACTTTGAACCAGGAATGCAACTCCATCTGATGAAATAGATATCTCTGCAATGTAATGCTCTGCAAAAATTATCTCATTACCAGAATTATCATTGATGCTTTTCTTTAAATGCATATAGTTACCCGGAGATAATCATTGTGAAGGAAACATACAGTAATAGTTGAACGCTTCCTGGCGCGTTTGATGCGGTGAAGTCAGTGCCTTTTGAGTCAGTGACTAACTTTATTGTCGTTGCCCCATCATTAAAGAACGGTCTGACATTCACCCCCGCGGCGGCGTGGCTATACACATCTACCTGACCGTGATGGTATGCGATCGCACCAGATGGTATGGTGAATGGCAGCCCACCAATAACCACCTGTCCAGCTGATAAGGCCAGGGCTGCCGAAGATGAAAACTGGACTCCGCCCATTATAGTGTTGCCGTTTCTCTTATAATGCCCGCGAGATACAGCTAGCCCCGTGATTAGCGATCCGTTAACTGTTAAAGTTGGCGTGAAGTTTCCCTCAGCATACCTAAAAGTTGGACCTCCAAGAGTGAATTGCAGAGGCTGGGTAAACGCCTTATCAGCATACCGTAGATATCTGATATCCGTAGTAGTCCCATCCCATACAGATGCCCTGTCTATCTCCGCCTGAGTGGTGGATACGGTACCTGACGGAACATACAATGTGCCTCTATAGAAAGCATTCTTCCTGTCAGCATTATCACTTAATGGGGCGTGTTGGTTTTTGCTACTTGCAGTAAAGTTTTTAAGGCCTATCCCCCCTCGCGCAACCATGTACCCGACACCGCTTTCTGATGTATTTAGTGGGTCAACAACGTCTATCCCGAAAAGGTTGCCACTTACTGCGCTACCGGTATTATCCACCAGTCCAATGCCTTCAAAATATGCATGACTTATTACGCTTTCTCCAAGGCTATTAGACAGGTAAATGGGAGTCCTGTGCTGCCTGATCAGCTTCAGGTTATCGATATCCATTCGGTTGATTGGACGGCCGTACCGGCTAAGAACGGTCCTCGCTCTGCCAGCAACACCCTTCCACTGCGGGATTGTTCCTGTGTTATTGCTGTTATTGGTTAACCGGCCTCCGCTGGCTGTAGTTGCTGAGTTCGCAGATTTGAAAAAATAGGTATCAAAGAATGTATCTGCATTATTTTGCAGCGCTCCCCAGGTACCATTAATCTGACCTGCAGTTAGTGTCTCTGAAGGGCAAGAGTCGGCCCACCCCAACAAATACACATCAGTAGCGGGATATGGAGGTATGTAGGCGGTGTTTTGTGTATTGTTTCGCTGAAGCCACCAACCACCGATTACATCTCCCGCAACACAGCCAGTTGTTTCTACCTGTCCAGACCAGGTGTGCTGATCCATGCCCTGAAAAATACCAGAGAAGGTGCAGGATGTTACCTTCAGATTCGATTCATTAGATGCAAACGAAATGCCTTCAACCAGCCGGCCAATAAAGAAATTGGATAATGTGATATCTTTCAGGCCATAGTTGACGGTACCGTTATTACCAACACTGTCTCTTGATACGTAAATTCCTATACCACTGCCCAGGGTCATTGCTGTTGTATTAGGGTCCCAATTTCCCTTTAATGTCGTTAGACCTCTACCTGCCCCCCGAAGAGTTACGTTATGGGGAATTTTTAACGCTGCATACATTGTATGCGTCGCTTCTGGTGCAATGTTTGCATCTGTTCCTGCGGCTACCCACGCTGGGGCGGCGGTTCCGTCATCACCAGGAAGAATAACTTGATTTGAATAACTGGCACAAAGGAACGTGCCTTTTGGAATATCAACTGTACCTCCGCCGATAGCTGCTGCCTTATCAATCCAGGACTGAATTTTTGCAGTAACATCGCTAGCACCGGTATTATCTGCATCACTTACCAAAAATACATTTGTTAAAGCACCTTGCACGGTTCCTTCTTGCTCAAGCTCAATCATTGAGCCACCTGAGCCCTTTTCACTGGAGGCCAGGCTTTGGCGAAGCGCTGCATCACCGACAGATACAAAATGCGCAGCATCAGTATCGGTCCATGTTTCGTCAGTATTACCAGCCGTGGTAAACGGGATATCTGTCGCTGCGGTGAGTTTATACAGCTCGTTGTTATAGCGAATAAGCTGGTTATATTCGGTGAGCGTCAACGGGCCGGCAGTGTAATCACCGACAATCTGATAGCCCGAACTTTGGATGAAGGAATTGAACCGACTTTCCTGGCTGGTGAGCTGCGTGACAAATGCCGACTCCATTCCGAAGAACGAGCGACGCGTTTTGCCCAGACGATCGGTCCAGATTAAGGCGGTCAGGCTGTTAAGTGCAAAGTCGAGATTCTCGGCGTTATCAAATAAATCCTTTACAGCCGCCGAACCCAACGGGTTGCCGGTTTTATATGTGCTCATAGTCGCCCTATAACAAAAAACCCGCCGAAGCGGGTTGTTGAGAGATGTTTCAGTTTTATTCAACGTCGCCGGGGTAGCTGGCGTTGTCGTAGTCGTAGAATGACGCGCGGTACTCTTTGGCGGTAACCTGACACGTCCCGTCAGATTGCGGAGCTATTTCCGACACTATCGCGTTGTAACCCACGCGGGAAGAATCGCAAAAAACCAGCCTGACCGGTTCAATGGATGCCGTCGAAAAATCTATCTCGTCGAACTTACTGAGATAAGGCACTGACAGCTGATAGTCTCCCACCTTCGTCGCGACCATCAACGCTGAGGCCGAACCATCCTGATAGCGGATTAATGCTCTGGGATTCGGATACGTCCAGTTCAGGGGCTCGGATACCGTTATCGTCGTCACGCCATTGACAGTTGATAAGGATTCAACGAGACAACTGATTGTCGTCGCTGAATCCGGTATGTCATCTGTCAGAACAATGCGGTCACCAACGTTGTAGCACAGCGCATCCAGTTCGGTAGTGGTCTGGTAGGTTTCCCGCTGCTGAAGGTACTTCATCAGGCGGCGCATACCAATCTGATACGCGCGATCCCGGCTAAGTACACCATCAAGCTGATAATCCTCAATTTTAACCGGCGTGGGCTTATCACTGGTGCGACACTGGACCGTCTCTTCTGCCCAGGTGGTCCCGTTAATATAGGTCACATCGACGCCATCATAATCATCATTGGACGGCGCGGTGAAGCCGGTCTGCAGCTCCTTAGTCATCTCGTGTGGAGTGATTATTCCTGTCCAGGGCTTGACCCCCTCCCGCCCGACGGACGCCAGTCCGTCACTCAGCAGAAAATAGGATTTCCCGGCATTCGTTATCTTCTGCAGCATTTCCAGCGCCGAAATACTGTCTCCGGTAGCAAAGTCGAAATACTCACCATCAGGCGTCCAGTATGTCGATTCCAGCACGCCGATGGCTTCCGTATCCATCTGAAGGCCGAGAGAATTGCCCACATGCATTAATGCGCCCGAAATTGACCGGGCCACGCCTGAGTCATATACACGCGTGGCCACAACGTTAACCCGGCGATCCGACTGTGCAGCAAGTTTCCCGCCAGTCTCCACAGTCACGCCCATAAGAGTCACTCCGGCGTAGGATGAAGGACGTGTCAGCAGACGCCCGCGAAGAGCCTGCCAGTACATGTTGTCGCGCGCGTTATTACTCCCCTGCTCATTCCGGCGACGGCAACGCACCTCGACAAGACCCGGTGAGTCCAGCACAATCCGCTCTGTGAACCCGAGGCCGTTTACGTTCTTTAACGCATACTCACCTGTTTTACTGATCCAGCCCGCACCTGAACCATAAACCCGATACTGGATTTCCCACTCAACATGCCGGATGCGTTTCTTGCCCTTGTTATCGAAGCCGCAGATACCGCTGGGGAATGAAAAATTCACCTCAAACATATCCACAGTTTCATTATCAGGGCTCGCCAGGAAGGGGCCCATCCATGTGTCACTGTCATTCAGCCCGGTGGCTTCATAGTCGATCATCGTCCGCGCTGAAAAACCCGGCCAGGAGGCATCAACAGCACCATTAACCAGACGCGCAACGGTAGCCGTTGTGCCATCAGTTGAAATTATCTGGTACTCATTCCCCCTATGAGAGAGAGAAAGACGCTGGGTACCCTCCGGCATCCCCGAAAAAGGAGTCCCCGTCGCGCTGTTATACGCTAATGTGACGTTTGCGATGATAGCTGCGCTACCGCCGGATGATTCACTGCCTGCGGTATAAACAGGCGCATCGCCAAAGACCGCTACCGGGAGCGAGGACGAAGTGATTTCTCCGCCCGCAAACGGGCTTGCCTCTTCTGTGATCAGTACCGTTCCGCCATTATCCTGCGCCACGAGGCCGGACCCCGTCAGCCCCTCAGTAATTGCCGACAGAAGGCCGGACATGTTGACATAATCGGCAACCAGAGAGACGGTATAGGTTGTTCCTTGCCAGGTAACCGTAAAGGTTGTGCTGCCCAGCGAATAATCGTAAGTCGTCGGCGCTGCGCTGGCCTGAATTTTAGCCGCACTGCCGCCCTCTCCCGGAACGGCATCCTGCCCAGGCGTGTATGCTGCGATAAAGAGGTCGTAATCAACACTGTTAAAGTTCAGTGTCACCGGCATCCCTGGCTCTGGCGCGATTTCGGTCAGGAGCTTGCTGGCAAAAACACTGTAGCCGGAAGAGGTCGAAATCAGAAAATTGGTTGGCGCCTTAATCTCTACAATAGTGCCTTCGACCCAACTTTCAGGCAGCGCGTTATCGTCCTCATCTTCATCGTCATCTGTATCAAGTCCGGTAAACGTTACGCTCGCACCAGAAACAGTCATGCTGTCAGCAATAATATCGTCGGAATCCGGCGAGGTCTGCGCCATATCAAGCCCGGTGCCGGAGGATGTTCCCCCAACCTCAGTCGAGTTGAACCAGTTTTCGCTACGCTCATCGCCGGAAACATCGGCTCCGGGTGGATAGTTTGTATGACTGAAGCCCGGCAAAGATGTTTTTGGTGTATCCCCGACTCTGATATCACCCTCTGAGTAATCAAAATAACCCGCCCCCATACAGACAAGCATATGAACATGCATGATGGCCGGGTCCGTGGGATCATAGCGGGTGACAGGCTGGACAACATAATCCGGATAAATGCGGCGGCGGCCAAAAACTTCACGGATGGGATCGCCCAGTTTTGCACTGTTCGCTTTCGCGGGGTTGAGGTCCAGACTACGGCCAGTTGATGAAGAGTAGCCACCGGCATCGATATTCCCCATCATGAACAGAGAGTAGGCCGCAGCTGCAACAGAAACGCCTACAGCAATCCACGCGATGGTGGCGGCCTCCAGCCCGAAGGGAACCGGATAAATCCGGACATCACATTCAGGGTGGATCACGCAACTACCCCAATCGCCTGGCGGAACAGATTTACCGTCTACCTCAATGGTTACCGGCGGAACATCCCGATCCTCGTAACCTTTAACATTCGCCGCCAGCCAGTTGCGAATACTCGTAACGCCATGCTCATGCGTTTCCAGCGGTTCACCGGGCAGCCGCGACGGGTAAAAACGAATGGTCATTGCCAGAACTCCACTTTGACAAATCGCCGCTTAAACCGCGGCAAAGGCAGAAAGGTGACGTTTGTTCCCGGATTGCATTCCGCCACGTGCAGCAGGCCACCGATATTGACGACGATCCCCACATGAGTGACTGTCGAACCGGAGAAACAGGCCACTCCAGCCCCCTCACAAGGATCGCAACGTTCAAGTTTTAACATCAATTTCCGCGCCTCCCGGTCGAGACCGTCATCATCTTTGGTCACTCCCGCAAAATCAGGCCATTGCGGCAAACCCAGATCACGTCGTATCTCGTTCACAATGCCAAAGCAGTCGAGCTGCGGATACACTCTTCCGCCTTTCAGCCAGGTGACCGAAAGGTATTTATCAGGGTTAAACATTGGGATTCCTTAGCTGATGTAACGCAGACCGGGGAATGATGGGAGCGTATAGCGATATCGCGGCCAGGCTGTATCCAGAACATTCATGTAACCAGCGGTAATCTGCACCTCGGTAGCCGTCCAGTATCCGGACTTAATCGCCAGGGTATAGGGCACAGCAGCCGGTGCCGTTAAATCCGTTGAGATAAAACTGCGATACGTCAGCGATGCCGGGTTACGGTCATTGATAGCGTTACGAATAGCAGTCGAAACAACCCCATCAATATTGCAAAGGGCAAACTTCAAATCCTGTGTGCCATCAGCGTTACGGGCTGGTAATGCAATATCCATCGCACAGGCAATAAACGTTACGGTATCGCCATTCTCGGTGGTGGCTGTAATGTCTTCATAGCCTTTGCACAGGTAATGAACCGCATCACCGATATTAATCTGCAGCGTTTCAATGATGACCTCCGGCCCGCTGCTGGCATAGAGGCGATTGAGTATCGTCATGCTTCAGGCCACTCCCTGTTAACTGCCAAATCAAGAATGTCGCTGTTCACTATAAAATCAGGGAACTCTGCCCAGCCGGGAGGAAGAATTGGCCTTTCCCAAAGCTCAAGTGTCGCAGTATACCGCCAGTATTTCCCCCCTTCGGGAGTAGGTCCCTCGTAGAAATCATCAGTAAATCGACAAACATAATCCTGCTGACCCAGGGGCGTTAATAACGGCATATTGAACCAGTTCGCCCCATCCATGGTGATATCCCTTACCCAGGCTTCAAAAAGTTGAGCCTGACCATCAGTGAATATCCAGGCGACTGATGTCTGAGAAGGAACAGACGTATAAGCCCGCCGCTGTCTTCGGCGGCCGGTAACCATCGTGCTACTTTTCAGTGGTGATGTTGGTTTAAGGCCAAAGTTTTCTTTTAATGGACACGGAAGATATTCCGCCGGGTAGTTAATATCGGTTGAGATTGCCATCAGCGTAATTTCCTGCCCGCATTTGTTTTGCCCATCAGAGCTTTATGCAAATCACCTTGCCCGCTGGCTACAGACTGAACTGCTCTTTGATATCCCATCTGAGCACCATCCGAAGCAGCTTTCTTCATCATGGCAATTTGCACATCCGAGGGATCACCATTGACATTAAAACTAAGACTTGGAGCATAGATAGCACCACCGGTTGACTGAGTCGCGACCCTATCCAGAGTGGCATCCAGCTTTGCGCTGGTTTTAGCAGTAGTAACTCGCTCGCCTTTTTGTAGAAGCCAGGTTCCGGTTTCAGGTACGGAGTCAATACCGTCGTGAGCTTGGCCCTGAAGAGCAGAGCCAATAGCAGTCATAAATACACCTGCGGCCGCTGCCGCCGCTATTGCTTGGGTTGATGCCACTGCTGGCCCTACATAAGGCACGCCGATCCAAGCAGTAAATGCGCTCAATGCAGCCATAGCTACTTGCGCTGCAGCATATTGCAGTAATGCAGCACCTACAGACTGAATGAAAGTAGCAGCAAACTCTTCAGCATTAAGTTTCCCTGTTTCGGCCCAGGTGATTACCATATTCGTTAGGTTGCTAAAAGTTTCTGCACCCACCTGCGACATATTAGTATATAAATCAGAATACGCAGCAGCTTGGTCTGAGATACCAGAAACGAAACCAGCCACACCATCTTTTTGTAGTTGATCTACACTTTTATAATGTTCTTCTTGAATTTTCAGTCTTTCATCTAGAGAACTCTGTAAAGCTTCCTTTTTTTTATCGTATAGACTCTTATCAATATCACCTGACTGAAGCTGGTTTAATAAATCTTCTTGCCGAGATTCAAAGTCTAGTCGAATTTCATTATTTTCCTGAATCCGTGAACGTTCACGGCTACCAGAATAACGGCCAACAATTTGGTTATCAAACCCCTTACGTATTAACTTATTTTGTTTCTCTAATCCAGAAACATATTCTGCAATCTTTGCATTTTCCTGATTAAGTCTAAGCTCTTCTTTTTTAGAGTCTAGAGTTTTCGCAGCAGTGCGGAGCTGTTCTTTTTGAGCCTCTGACAATTTCTTGAGGTTGCCGCTAGTGATATCAAAATTAATTTTTTCAAGCTCGGTAACTTCGGCTGTTTTCTTTCCAGTAGTTTCAATAAGTGCAGCTTGTTTCTGTAGATCTAACAATCTACTTTGGAATGCGTTATCAACTGGATTTTTCTTGGCAGTTTGCTTCTGATTCGATTCTCCCTTACCGAGATTGTTGTTATCAACAATAACAGGATCTATGCCCATCCCAGAAAGCAGGGACTGCATACCCTTCGCGGCCCTTTGCGATTCTTCTGGTGTGAGTATCGATCCTTTGATAGCTTGTAGGAATTGGCGACGCTTATTTAAAAAATCTAACTCTTCTTTTTGTTCCTTGCTCTGGTTGCCCCTCTTGTTCAGAAATTCAATACGCTGTTCTACGTCGTTCATATCAGAAGCATCGTAATTCCCTGATACGGCACCAACGCGAGATCGGGTGTAGGATGCAATGGCACCCAAACCACCAGCAATTCTTCCAACCACACCAGCGAGGCTGATCGCCTCACCTACAAGATCAGAAATTCCCTGAAGAACTGCAGGGTCGGTAAATACATCACGAATATCATCAAGACCAGCCTGCAACGGTGAGAGATCGACTTTTGCCAGGCCAGAAGCGATTTCCATTTTCAAGCCACGCGCACTGGTCTCAATATCCTGGAAAAACTGATTAACCTTTACTAGATTATCAATATCTTCCTGGGGCGGCGCAACGCCAAAATCTTTTGAAAGCTGGATAAACTGCTTTAGCTTTTCATTGTTGTTGTCGAACAACGGAAGCATCTTTGACAGGTCGTTTCCAAGACTTTCAAGGATATTTGTTTTCCCTGCCTGTGATGGTATTTTTTGCAGGGCAGCACTGATTGCCATCAGTTGCTTATCTGGAGATTGTTTCGATAACTTTTCTGCCGAAAGACCCAGTGTATCTAAGGCTTGTGCAGCTTCGCCGGATTTATTCAGTACGGCATCGCCGACTTTATCATTAATATCTTTAAAAATATCAGCAATGTTATCGCCGGTTAGTCCTGCCTGTTCAGCAGCATATTGCCAGGATAATAAATCCTGTGTAGACATTTTTAACGATTTAGCCCAACGATCTGCCTCAGTAACCTGCTGAGCGGTATTTTTTACAATGGACAGTCCAGCAACACCTATCCCCACAGCAGCAGTAGCGGCAGCGACTCCAATGGCGGCTATAGATGCACCTACTTCTTTAGCATCTTTTTTTACCTGATCTCGCCATTTTTGGGATGACCTTTCAGCTTTATCCATCCCCTGAACAAATCCGCCAACTTTTGCTATCAGGTCAATTGTTAAAGTACCAAGGGATTTGCCTGCCATTAAGTATTCTCCGGACATAAAAAAACCCCGCCAGAGCGGGGTTTTAGATGTAATTTAAATATTACTTTATTCTTCCGGTGTATCCGGAATTTACTTGAGCATCAGCAGAAACTATTTTACCGTGAGAATAAAATATAGTATGAGACTCAGCACCGGTGTAGCCGCCAAAAGAGTTCTTAGCATTAATCGTTATAGGCACCAGCCAACCATATCTCATAGCTCCCCCTGATTCAGCAAGAATACCATCTTTAAACCATGCTTTTTCTGGTTTTCCAAATGTATATTGGGCTGAATAAGGATCTCTCAGCATACCTCCCCACCAATCCTTAATCCTCTGCTGGTAGTTATCCGGAAGCACACCATAATCGGCAGAATTTAATTGCACCTGGCTTGGTGGAGTAGCAGCGCACGCTGTTAAAAGCAATGTTGCGATTAAAAACACTATTTTTTTCATATCCCTATCCCAGTAGTAATTGGTCTGCTGATGATAGTGCTCAAGAACTACATTTAAAAGTTATCAATGCCAATTTTTCATGGCATCTTCAAGCGATACAGAGACCTCATTGATATGTGGTGCAAAGTCGCTAATCTTGAACGGCGGCGAATTCTTTGACTTATTGATGTTCGCCAACACGGAGGCCACCAGTGAAGCCCCCCACTCGGTACGCATCATGCTGTTAAGCTGACCATACTTATTGCGGTACTTTACCCATATCTGAAACTCACGGAGGCTCATTCGCTCCTGAGCCTCCGCAATGGTGCGCCCACCGATGCCGTTCATGACTAACTCACACCAGAACTCGTCTTCTCCTGTGAGTTCGTAGTCTTTCCCAGATCGTTGACCTCCTGAATCACAGCCAATAAGGCAATAACAATTGGCCCATCGAGCGCGCCACGGTCTTCGGAAGCAGTTCCGAGAATGTCTGCCTCAGTAAAGATTTGCTTGCCTTCCTCATCACAAATATGAGCGGCAATACGGCCAGCCACCGGATCTGATTTGCCGTTATACGCCAGCAGTTCAGCTTTAGTAGTGTGGTAACCCATCGGGCGCACATAGACGGTTGCGATATGCTCTTTCCCGTCACGACCTTTCCATTTGATTTCTTTCTCTACCTGGCGGCCAGTGAATGCCCCGGACTCTTTTAATGTGTCGAGAGTAAGTTTCATTTCTTCTCCTGAATCAAGAAGCCCGGCAGACCGGGCAAATCATTACGCTGCTGCTTTAGGTACCCAGACCGCCGATCCGGAGCGCTGGATAGTTGCGGAGGTGGTAACCACGGCATTTGCCTGAAAATCAAACGGGAAATCGGAAACGTAGCCCTGAAAGATAAACCAGGTGCGATCAGACGGAAGCACCAGACCATCAACAGCATCTTCATCGCCGGAAGCTGCAACGGTCGGGGCGCTTGTACCATCTGACCAGCCGATAGCAAAGGTTAGCGGTGTCTGATCATCAGTTTCAGAAAGCCCATGAAGCATAATGTGGCTGGCGTTTTTCGGGTCGGCATTCAGCCCGACAGTTGCTGAAGCTGGCGTTTTCAGTCCTTTTTTATAGGTTCTGGAGTCCCGCTCACTCAGACAGGTATCTTCAATCTGATCGGCCGGGTTGCCGCCAGGGTTGAAGCTGGTGATACATTCAACCTCGCTGACCACGCCAGATTTCAGCACAAAGAGCTGCGTGCCTTGCGTTAATACAGACATTTTTTAGTCTCCATAAATAGAAAAACCCGCTTGTAGCGGGTCAGTTTGGGGTTGTTGGTTACCTGGTCGTTATCCAGTCAACGTCGAAGGAATAGCGGTATTTCATCGTGGAATCATTACGGATTTGCTCTCCCCACCGGCTGATATAGGCTTTCCCCTCAATTGCATCACGCAATGCGCGGGCCACGGCAATTACATCTGCATCGGTATCACCGTGAACATCAACCTGAAGAGAGTAGTGATCGGCATCTGGCCGCTGGTTCAGGTAATTTTCAGGAGAGCCGCCAATGTTTTGCCAGACCGCGTAGGGGTAAACGATATTGTCATCCTGCATCCCGAAGGGATAGAGCCTGACGGGGTTGGTACCCAATAAATCCTTTACAGCCTGGCTTGCCGCGCAGACAGAGAATATTGGAGCTATCATACGGACGTTCCTTTTTTGGCTGCGCTACGGACGGCACGATCGATAGCCTTTTCCAGTTCCACAGCGAAAATATTAATTACGTCAGTATCCACGCCATTCATTGCCGGGCGTAGTATTGGCCTCGCAGCCATATGCTCGGTCCCGAATTCCAGAAACCGCCAGTACCAGGTATCACCACCGGGATTGCCTTTATCTCCGGCTGTATTATAACTTTTTCCCGCCCTGCCTTTTCTCACATTGGCCTTTGTATTGGCATATTGCCTTGCACCGCCCATTACCCCTACACGAAAGGTTGGGTCGCCCGTTCTGCGAAAGGCTTTGCTGCTGAAACTCACGACAATATTTTTATAGATGGCTTCTTTAGTAAGAAAGTCATCGACACGAGCGGCATTATTGCGGGCCCTGTCCCGGATGACGTTTGCTGCTTTACGCAGCGCTGCACGTCCGGTTTTATTGCGGGTCACCTGTGAGACGGCATCCATCTTGCCCAGCACCGACTCAAGCCCGGTAAGGTTAACCTCTACACCATCAGCCATCGTTCACCCCTTCTGAGCAGGGCAGCGTCAGATATTCCCTGCCGCTGCGCGGGTCTGGTAAAACGCCTTCAATGTTGTAAATACCACCGCGATACAGAATCCTGTGCTTTCTGGTGACGCCCGCCCGGTAACGAATCGTTATGCGCGTTGTTATCTCGCCCTGTGATGCCTGGGCCGCTATAAACTCCCGCGCTGACAAGGGGTATACTTCGGCCCAGATGGTTGCGACATCTCGCCAGGTATTAATTACTGCTCCCGTTGTCAGGTTCTGCTCTTTTACCGGCTCCTGCAGGGTAACCCTGTGACGCAATTTCCCGGCCTGCATATCACCCTCCAGGCCGTTGGCTCAAGTAGACAGGTCGATCGTCGCCCAATGAAGTGATTTCAATATCTTCATCTGCAGCTAGTGACTGGATAATGACATCGCACAGGGCTACGTTTGATTCAGCCAGGCGGTTTATCGCTTCTGTCTGCTCTCTCTGTGCTGCTGTTTGTTCGCTCAGCGCTGCTATCAGCGCGTTTACCTGTTGCTCGTTCATAGGCTATTTTCGTCCACTTTTTTAACCATTCACGCCGACGGCGGCATCCTTCACAGGCCATAAATCACCTCAGAGCGGAATAAATCGATAGGGCTCAAGCAGCGAAGTAAACCCGAATGGAATGCTCATTTTATTAACGTCTGATGCTTCTTCCCTGCTGTTGAACCAGTGCCCAACCAGCAGCATCAATGCCAGTAAAATATCGTCAGCAATCACCAGCCCGTCAGGATCAGTTTCCGGCACTTCATCTTCATAAAGATTACGGTTAATGAAGTTCTCCGCCCTACGGCGCGCAGCGCCATAATAGAGCATAAGCGACTCATCTTCCGTTGTGTCGTCGATATCGATCCGACACTGAGCCCTTAACTTTTCAATCGTTGTGCTCATCGTTTTTCCCTGGCCCGCAGCGAACTGCGGGCACAAAAAAACCGCCGGAGCGGTGGAGGTTGAAGCTGATTATTGCCTTAGCCGCCAGATGCCGGTTTGCCCACCAGCGCTTTGATAGCTGCCGTGTCTTCCAGTACGCAGTCAAAACGATGGAATGCCAGAAACGCAGTCTGGTCATATTCTGCGTAACGCTCCACCAGCCGTTTCAACGTCATGTAGGTGACGCGACGAACGATGAAGCGGTTAAAATCACCGAAATAGATGAATTTATTCCCGGCACCAAGATCGGCGATCCCCTGATCTACTACATAGGGCACGTTCAGAACGGTGGCGGGGGCACCACCGATAATAGAAGGTAACCAAAGAGGACGCCCCTGGTTGTCCTCCATCTCTTCCACAACCTGAAGGGTTTTATCGTTAAAGGCCCAGCGAATTTGTGGAGCAGTGCGATAGGCCGGATCGACAGCATGGCGCAACGCATTCATCTCTTTCCAGGTGAACGCAGTTGCTGATGCAGTATTCACGGTGCCAGTAACGGATGCTGCAAGACCCTTGGGTTGAGTAGGAGTGCCGGCACCAGTACCCTGGATCAGATACTTTGCTTCGCCGCGGCCAATGCGTTGGGCAATTCGTCCAGCCAGGTAAGCTTCAATATCTACCCCGCTATCCTGCAGCAGTTCGTTGGATACGCGAATGATTTTTGAAGAAAGTTTTTTGGCACCAAGTACAGCAGTTCCAAAGGTCACATCACCTTCAGAAGCTGCCGAGTTTTCTGCCAGAAGTTCACCCTCTTCAGAGGTGCCATCAGAGGTGGACCAGGTAATATCCTGCCCGTTGGACGTGCTCAGAATTTGGGCAACGCTGGCAATACCGCCATATGCTTTCATAGCATCGACGATTTTGTTCAGCATTTGTGTCGGGACGGTATACCCGCCCTTCTCGTCAGGAGATACCCCTTGAGCACGATGCTCTTTTACAGCCTGACGCTCTTCTGCTGACAGCTCAGAAAACCCCTGGCGTAAGTATTTATCAAACGCCTGAGCCCGGCGCGCTTCGGCCTGTGCTTCTGGTGTGCCCTGGTTCTGTTTTTGCTGCTGGCGCTGCTCCTGCTCATTTCCTTCAATATAGTCCTGATCCTGGCGGCGCAGTTCCTCTTCGCGAGCAATACGCTCATCAAGGGAATCAAGCTCTGATTTTGCAGCGTTCCACTGGGTGCGCTGCTCATCAGTCCAGGGCGAATCACCAATATTGTCATGCAGGGCACGCATATCTTTGGCGATGGTGTTACGTTTTTGCTTCATTTCATGCAG
The DNA here is from genome assembly GCF_040064585.1 of Klebsiella sp. CN_Kp113. Lineage (NCBI taxonomy): Bacteria > Pseudomonadati > Pseudomonadota > Gammaproteobacteria > Enterobacterales > Enterobacteriaceae > Klebsiella > Klebsiella sp. CN_Kp113. Next base: position 45,227 of record NZ_JBEAID010000009.1, read on the forward strand.
TTTCATGGTATTTCCTTACGCGTTAAGAAGGGTCAGCAGGCGCTCGCGCGCCATTCGTTGATTAATGGCGTTCTGTAGCGCACCGCTGTTGCGCGCCTCCTGCCAGGCTTTCATTGATCGGACGCCGGAATCGGCCTCCTGATATGCTGGATAGGTCACCGGGCTGACATCAAACAACCGGGAAAACTTCGATATTTCACGAATAACTACCCCTTCGTCATCCTCGTACCAGTGCTCGCCATCACGGGCGACGCGAAAGGCAAAGGACGACTGGTTAATGTCACCGCGCAACATCGGTGCCAGAACCAGATCGCGGATAGTTTGCGTATCCGGCGCTGTAATGTCGTAACGCAGGCCGCGCTCATCGACAGACAGCGAAAGTGTTCCGGCGGCGCTGCGTCCGAGAATAAAATTGGGATCATGGTTAAACAGCCCACGTACATCATCATTCAGCACATCGTCAAAGGCTCCGGGCTTGATGATTTCACGGAATCCCCAGAGAGGTTCAGAGCGACTGTTAAACACCGATCCGTAACCCAGAATGCGGGTAGGTTCATCGGTGCGTTGTTCCGCGCGAACCTCCCCGCTATAGCAGCGCGTTTCACGGTCATTCATTGGTATTTTCCTCGTCGGTTTTTGGTGCCTTAAAGTCGTCTGCCGGGTTCGCGGCGTTAACGCTAACCAGCATTTCATCCAGGCCATCTACCGGGTTCATATCTTCGAAGGCCCGCGCCTCATTGCGGCTCATCCAGCCATCAGTAATTGCAAAGTGGTAGAACTGAGCACGTTCCTGCGGGGTACCACGTAGTAGACCGGTCAGGTTAAACCGAACGTAATACCCGGCGGCCAGCTCAGCGCGGGTGAACAAACGGCGATTGAGTTCCTGCTCCCAGTTCGTCACCCACGGCATGATCGTGTAGCGGACAAACTGAATGGCCTGCTGCGTAATGTTTGAGAAAGTGGCCTTTTCGAGATCGTTAATCATATGTGCCGGAACGTTGAATATTCCGGCAATCATTGAGCGATTCAGTTTCGACATATCAATGATCTGGGCATCGACCGGAGAAACAGTAAGAGCCTTGTAATCCAACTGGGCAGGGAGAAGCATTGTTTTATTCTCCTGGCTACGCAAAGCGGCAGCTGCTTTCTGCCATTGTTCTTTAAGCCATCCCCAACTTTCCTTATTCAAGTCTTGCTTGACTGAAATAATACCTGCTGGTCGCGCATTGCCACTAAAGAATGAACTGGTGTATTTCTGCCCGCTCATTCCCATACCAATTGTCTCGGCATGTTGCATAATAGGACTGAGCCCCATTTTCTGGTTATTCCCCAGCGCGCGAATATGCACCATATCGTCGGGGTTAATGGCATAAGCCCCTTCCTCGTTATAAACACCATAGGTATAACGTCCGCCGGTATTAAGTAACGTCGTTTCCCACGGCATACAGCATTCCAGCCCGGAGACTTCCCCACGCCTGGAACGTTTTACCCATGTATAACCATTACCCCAGCCCAGAATATGACGCTGTTTTAACTCGCGCCATTTATAGCTGGTCTGCCATACATTCGGCTCATCGTGAACCAGATAAAACACAGGATGATCGCGAGCGGCTTCAACCTTATTATTAGTTTTCCGCATCACATGGAGCGGCATCTGCGCAATATTTGATGAAATGACATAAATACAAGCGTAAACAGCAGCCAGTTTCATGGCCGTTTCCGGGCTGACAAACACATCGTTGGCAAAAATGTTATCTGTTTCTGCCGATTCGCCCGTGATCGGCGTGCCGGGGCTTTCCAGAGGTTCACTACGGAACAAGGCATCAAGAAGCATTTTTCCCCCTCATAGCCGCCACCAGCGCATAAAGCAGTAGCAGGCAACCGGACATCATCAAAGATGGTGCCAGTCCGAACTGTAGATATACGCCTGCAGCGAGCGAACCGAACCCGGCCAACCCAATGGCATCAGTGATAAGTGTTTTCATATAATTAAAAGCCCTTCGCCCGGGTCGAGAGTAGACAGGAAATCGCGTTCCTCATTGAGCATTGCGCGACCAATAGCCATTATTAAAGCTACAGCTCCGTCTATTTTATTTTCGTTCTGCTCTTTTATTGGCCTCACCACATCATCATTTCCAGGCAGATGCTTACCTACGACGTTTGAAATACACCAGGTCATTATCGGATTGCCGTCATGATGGAAGCGCCCGGACTCTACAGCAGCCTCAAGTTCTTTCATCGGGTCCGACATATTGGTGTAATTCTGGATAATAGTTATCGGATTAAGCTGTTCGTCAGCCAGATGATGGGATAAGTTTGTCGCACCATGTGGATCGATGGGGCTTTGTTCAACAGGGGTCTGTTGATTATCACGCTTGGCATCTTCCAGTATTACGCGGTAGTCAATTTCTGCCCCCTCGGTGATAGTGATAAGCCCTGCTTCAACCCATTTCCGGTACCGCTCAGCGGTTCGGTGATCGTCAATATCATTGCTGTATACGGTGTCATAAGGGACGTAGAAACGCGGAGATATACAGTAGTAATGCCGTTTCCCGTCTATCTCACGGGTAAATAAGCGAACCTTAGAGTTCATGTCCAGTTTGCGCGCCAGGTCAAAAGACAGAATGCAGGGCTGGCCTTCAAATTGCTCAATGGTAAGAGTTTGATCTTCACATTTTCGCCAGCTTAACAGGTTGAAATACGCAGCGCGGGCAGCAACCCAGATATTCAAGTGTTTCGTTTTGAATATCCCGGCCATGCGGGGATTATTTTTGGCCCTGCTTTGCTGGCTTAAAAGGAAGTCAGAATAAACCGATACCCCCATATTAGGATTGGCTTTGTGAAGAACCGCCGGATCAGTCCAGTCATCCCCCTCATCAACGGTGTAAATGACGCCAAAAAGTTCATCATTCGGCACCGTTCCGTTCAGCATTTCGATAACTTCACGACGCTTATCGTAGCAAGGGCCTTCAATGTTATAACCCGCAGTTGTTATGGCCCACATAATCGGCTGTCTGCGGGCTCCCATGCCAGTGATCATAGTCGTGTATAGAGCATCACTTTCATGCTCATGATATTCATCAACAATGGCACAATGCGGTGACTGACCGTCACCAGGGTTTCCAATCAACGGCTCAAATCTGGCCCCATCTTCAGGGCGACTGAGGTTCTTGGCGTTAACCTCTATCCCGAATGCTTCAGTTAACAACGGTGTCCGCTTGCACATAAGCCGTGCCGGTCGAAAAACTTCCCAGGCTTGCTTTTCAGTGGTTGCACCGGAATACACTTCCGCACCAAATTCACCATCACAGGTGAAACAAAAAAGCGCCACACCGGCGCTTATTGCTGACTTCCCGTTTTTCCTGGGGATTTCTGTATAGACCTCTCTGAATCGGCGCAGCCTGGAACCTTTATGAACCCACCCAAATGAGCAACAAATTATAAATAGTTGCCATGGTTCCAGCGTGATCGGCATTCGTTTGAATGCCCACTCTCCCTTTGTATGTGGAAGAAGCTGAATAAACCGGGCTGCACGCTCAGCAAAGTCTTTATCAAAACGGTATCGAAATTTCTTTCCCTGCGATTTTGACAAATCGTCGATATGTCGCTGGCAGGCATCAATGACATACTGGCATGCCGGAATCTTTCCGGCGACGACATGCCTTGCATACTGATTTGCAGCGTTAACGTTAGGATAGGCTTTTCGGCTCATGGCGTGATCATCTTCAGGAATGGGTTTTCGTTCTTTTTCTTCCCGGCCAGACCGACCAGGCGCTGTCGGCTGCTGGGGTCCAGCCCCAACATTGAACCGGTAGAACTCATTTCCGATTCCTGTTCTTTTTTGGCCGTAAGTTCAGGGTTTTTAATTTTCCCGCCCATTGCGCCAGTGATGGATAACCCATCAACAGCAATATTTTTTACCGCCCTTCGCCAGAACTCATAGGCAACGCACCAGCGCTCCAGCACTGCAAGATCGGTCACGCAGAGCAAGCCCTGTCCGCATAATTCTTTGGTCGTCAGCTCCCACATGATGGATGCTAACGGGAGTTCCTCTTCGGCAAACCAGTCCGGAGGCGCTACGCCATTGATGGGGGTGAATACTGGTTCTTCTTTATTCAAGGCTCGCTTGCCGGGGTTTCCGGCCAACTCCTTGCGCGCCGTTGGCTTTGGTCTACGCCCGGAACGCCCCGCCGTTCCAGCCATAAGCGTTACTCCTGGTTAAATTTCATTTTTCGCGGGTATAAAAAATTAACTGAGGCGGCGGTCCTTTGGGCCTTTGCCATCAGGGATTTGACCCGCCCCCTCCCTGTTGTCATCCAAATGGGAATTGATATCATTTGAAACGTTCACGCCCGGTTTTCGTTCTGTGACAGGGCCAGCACAGGCTTTCAAGATTCGAATCATCATCGGTACCCCCATGAGCCTTAGCCTTGATATGGTCCACGGTCTTAGCTGCTACCGCACGACCGTTGCGCAGACAGTTCTGACACAGGTGATTGTCACGCTTAAGGATGCGGGCTCGCTTAATATCCCACTGGCTGCCATAGCCTCGCTCATGCCTGCTCTTGCCCTGCTGATGCTGCTGCCAGCCTTCATTACGATGCTTCTCGCAGTAGCCTGAGCGGTCGGTTGTTGTGCCTGCGCATCCACGCTTACGGCATGCTCGGGGAATTAGTGCGGGCATGATTAAGTCCTTATGAGATTTGCATTATCACAGGCACTCAGTGAATGCCTGCTGTAATGCCTTAGCTGTTTGCTTCAGCGCTGGTATCAAAGAGCGGCAGCGCTTCAGTTGCTTCCTGCACAGCTTTCATCGTCTTTGCCACCACTTCAGTCTCTGATGTGACACGGCTGTATTACTGAATAAACAGCTGATACTTAAGCGGATCATCCTGAACAAATTCTACGGCGACTTTTGCTGCTGCTGTGTCGTAGTTCAGGGTTGAGAGCAGGTTGAGACGAATCTGCTGGGCGTCGGTGATTTCGACCATGTCGTACCTCTGTGCGATGTGGGGAGCATTATCGAAGCCCTTCGCTGAAGAGCTTCTGTAATGCCTACTGTCGTTCCAGGTGTTCGTAACGTGAAATGGTCTTGCCGTTTGCGTTCATCACGTAGGCCACTTCTCCCTGCTTCAGGAATACGTTCTGGTCCATTCCCGATACGGCAATACTCTGCTGGTTGGGGTTGAAGCCAACGCTCAGTCCACAATGAATTTCTTCACCGCCACCAGGCGACATCACTTTTACTGTTAACATGCTTCTTCTCCTGCTTCTGGTAATAAAAAAGGCCGCCACTGGCGACCTGGGTTCAAATTATGTGTTTCAGGGCATATGACACGAGTAACCGCAGTAATAGCCACCGTTGGATTGCGGGTTGACTTTCTGCATATTCTCTGCAACCTACATTTAAGTATAGATCGAACCAGCAGTCCCGATTATCGCAGCAAGCAGAAAGAAGGTGACGGCAGTTCTACGCATTTGCACGTCATAAAATGACAGAGCCAACCCGACGAAAGCAACAATTAAAACTGTCCACATATCCAGTAAGAGGAAGAGATATCCCTCGAAAGCACTGTCAATCAGTACGTCCACATCGCGCATTCCTTTTAATAGATAAACTCCGCTGAAATACTATCACGATAGCGTTAGCAGACTATCTGCTAATCATCAAGCATCGACTGACTTATTTTCGGTGGATTTCTTTTCGCAAGTTGTGTTAGCAATCAGCGTCAGGGCGAGCCACCGCGCGGCATGCCCACATACAGGCTTCCTGCATTTTGGTGCGAGCGATTGCCAGACAGCGCAAAGCTTCATCAATCTCCCGAGCCTGCTCAGCGCTTAACATTGCCGGGCCATTACGGACAGCCAACAATTCACCTCGATCGGTATCAAGCAAACTACAGAAGTGGCGGCTGACGCCTTTAAGGCGGTTCATTCGCTCAATGTCGCCAGCGGTTAATGTGCGGTAGCCTTTTACAGTGCTGCCGTCCTGCGGTTTTGCTTCACTCATTGGTTTTTCTCTTTTGGTTGGATATGGAAATTTACCCGCTATTGCGAGGCATCACGATTAAAGGCTGCTACAGGGTGGCGGACAACATTTCTCCTCTATACTGTTAAATCGCCTAACTCAACAGAATAGGGAGAAAATATGATCGATCATTACTACGTAACTCACGCTCAAATCCTGGCGCTGAGAAACGTTGTTGCTTTTATCGTGCAAACGATGCCCGAAGAACAAAAAGAAAATGTCCTTCAGGTTTTGAGAAAATTTGCTGAAATAGAATTAATGGATGGTATCGACGCGCCGCCTACGAGTGATATCACCCCGAAAACAGTTGAGAAGTTAAATAAAGCCTACAAGGCTATCTTCAATGACATTATCGATCTTTCAACGCCTGGCAGGGAATCTGCTTCAGCAAGCTACCTGCAATAGCTCTCGACCTTATCTCCATGATGGCCAGAACGTTCTTGTCTGGCCCTTTCTCAAGTTTGCTTAGTCGAAATTCAATATTCTTTGCCTTGGTCATCGCGTAACCCTGCCGGTTGGTTGCGGGCAGTTAGCCTGCACTGATTTGTTGTGCGCCAGAATGTCGCGCTTGGTCTGCTTATCTAGCACGTCAATATCGTGGTCGGTCAGGTAGATAATTCGCACCCAGCTGCACGCGGTATCAACCACCACCGGGGCGGGTAAAGTTTTCGCGCAGCTCGCGATCAACATTGTCATCACCCATACGCTTAACGCTCTCTTCAACATCACTGGCCCCTTTCGTGGCTTCTGCTTTACGTTCTGCCGCGGCGACGCTGGCGGCCGCCTTCTCTTCGGTGCGCTGCTGTTCGGCTTTGGATTCCGCCTTGCTGGTTCCGCGAGCATGACCAATGCCAAATGCGCCTACGATTAATCCAAGCAGAACGACTACCAACCCGCTTATAAATTCAAGGCTCATTGCACCTCCTGCTGCTCATCGGCTTTTTCTTTCAGCTTTGGCTGTCTGACGTATTGAGAGAGGATGGCGAGCACCACCAGAGCCGGGCTAATCATCGCCACAATGTTGGCAGGCAGAATATCTTTGATATCCGGCGGCAGCATCGCCCAGGCATGAAGAGCAGCGTCCGGAAATGATTGGGCCCATACACCGACCAACGCGCCGGCAGCGCCCAGGCGGACAGACCATGTTTTAAGCAGCAACCGGGCATGACCAACAAACTCCAGCTGGGTATATTTGCGCAGTAGCAACAGAACGAGCACGGCCACCAGCGCCAGCAGGGAAAAAATAATCATCGTCATAGGCTCACCCGCTCTTTAACCCAGCCGTATAGAAACGCTTCGTTAGCTGGCCTCGCTTCGGCCAACTCAAGATAGCGAGCACCCTGGCTGCAATTCAGCGCCTTTAGCAGCGTGGCTTCGCCGTCTTTGCCACGAACGGTGAGATAACTTTTCAGGGCGGCGATGGTGATATTGCCGATCGCGCCGTCCGGCTTGAGGTCCGGATAGAGCTTGCCCTGCATATTCAGAGCCGATAACCAGCGCTGCAGGAATGTACTTGCGACACGCGGCCCCATGTTCACGCCGGTATCACACAATTCCTGTGCAATGGCTGGCGACAACTCGGCGATGAGGTCAAACTTCGGTTCAGTCCAGTATTGCGAAAGGTAAATGGCTCTGGCGGTTTCCCGTGGTAACGCCTTCATATCACCTGCGTAACCATATGCGCGGGCGGTAGTCTGCGTAATACCCCAGCGCGTTGGGCCGCCTTTATCATTCGGGTTATTTACGTAACCCCCTTCTTTACCGAGGATGCCCTCAATAATCTGATCTGCTGTCATGGCGCCTTAACTCCGGTAATGCGCTCCCAGAAATAGGTCAAAGCAACAGAACCCATTGCCCCGCTAATTCCGGAAGTGGCCAGTATCATGTAAATGCTCAGTCCGCTTTCAATGCTCACCAGGCCAGCAATAACGCCGGTAAACCCTGAAACCACCATTTGGGCAAGAGCATTGATCAAGCTCCATGTTGCCTTGCTCTGCTTCACATCTATCAGGTAGCGGACAAGTCCACCCCAGCAAGCAATGATCAGCAGAACCAGCCAGGACATCCCGGCAATGCTCTCTTTGTCTTGCATACGTTTAGCCATAGTTACCGCCTCCGATGGAAGATCGGGAAGCTGTGTGTTTGAAAAGGGTCAGGCCCGTCAGGCTGGATTTAACAACGAAGCGTGTCGATGATGATTCCTGCGGGACCTGATAATAAAAAAGCCATGCAAATGCATGGCATTGTGATTTGAATCCGTTATTTACAAAATGTATTCGAGACAGTATCTTTCGACTTCCGGACAAAAAAACATATACCGGGACAAAATCTAAATGTAACTGCCTTGCCTGCATGAAACCATGCGGGCTTTTTTTTGCCCAAAGAAAAAGCCCACCGAAGTGGGCCTTACAGCTATCATCATTTTTTATTAGGTGTGGTGCCGGGTGCCTCCCGGTAAGTCGCCGCCAGTCCACAGACGACTCGCAATGCGCAAAAAAACATATCAGACTGGCAATGCCCCTCCGCATAGGGGGATTCACCACCCCAGAAATTTAACATCTGCCAATTTCATTTTCAATGCTATACGACGATGTGACAGGGGTACTGATGCAATGCATCTCGCGAATACCCCTGTCGGATCGCCGGAAAGCAAAAACCCCGCATTGGCGGGGTTCTCGTTATGTTCAAATTGTCGCTTTTTGTCGCTGCCGAGTGGCGCAGCTCTGCCAAGCATGAACGGATTATCTAATTTTTAGACCTGAAATCAACTACCAATAACAAAATAAGCACTAATTGCTAAAAATCATTCAGATTCAGCTTTCAGGCTTTGCCTTGCAGACAGGAAAGTTTTCGCCTGAAATACCTGTAAGCACCAGTTAACCCGATCCTTTGCCATCTTGAACGTAAGCCATGGAGCAGCTCGTTCCAGCTCGCGGGCAATATCCGCGACTTTTTTACGAGTGGTGTAAAAGCTCACCCCTACGATATAAACCGGATCCGTTGTGTCGAATGCCTTTAACACACATTCCTCAACGAAATCCGCATCATCATCTCTTATAGCGGTATCTATTATGCTGGTAGTGGTTTTCGGCCATAAAATTGCGTGTGCTCTATTTAACGCATGCTGACCGCGATAACCCTCCTCCCTCGCCTGCTTAATTGCCGCAGTAAAGCGCTCAAGAGATTTATCAGACCAGCGATCTCCTCTAATAACTCGCCAGCATTCATGGCTTCTTGGCAATCGTGGCGCGGCTTCACCGCGCATGGTATCGCCCCATACGGTAAGCAATGATTTAATCCAGCCTGACTGGATGCCGGTCAAGAGTTTTGCTCGCCCCAGATAGCGCTTATGCGTAGCCAGGGCAATCTCATTAAGGGCCGCATTATGTCTACGGCGTTGCATTGGAGTCATGCTGTCTCTCCCCGGATCTGGCAGGTGCGAATAAAGTTTTTCAGTATGCGGTAGTCAACTAATACAGTGCCGCGATGACGGCAAAGGCGAAGCTTTTTCCAGCGGTAGCGGATCCGCTCGATTGCGTCACGGCTCATGCGGTCACCTTTTTATCAATGGCAAACTGCGCCAGCGCCAAAAATGCGTGGCCTTTTGCCTCCAGTTCGGTGCGGTTGATATAACTGAATTTCTCTCCTCGCCAGGTCTTATAAAACACAGCTATGGCACCAGCAAAAAACGCGCTGGTCGGCCTTTGTTTGTCGTTGGCGGGTTTAAACCAGACAGGCAGATCGAAACCAATTCGCCCGCGAATAAAGCAAACATGATCCGCATCTTCCGGCCACCAGGTTTCGCTCGTTGCGGATTTGACCAGGAAAACATAGCGTCCGCCCTTCTCTCGTTGCGCTGCTGCGTAGTTCATGATGTGAGTCATGCCAGTGATGGCTTGCTTTTCGTGGTACTGAGAGCGGCTATATGGAGGGTTGCCGAATGCTGCGCCGCCGAGTTCTGCCAGGCGACCAGACCAGTCTTGCGTCAGCGCGTTATCTTCTGCGGTGTACCAGACTGGGCATTTTGCATTGCTGTCATCAGCGAACAGGTCAAGCACCAGCGGACCAAACATCGCATTGATACCCCAGAAAAGCGGATCCGGCGTTCGCCACTGGTCACCAACCTCTTTTAAATAATGTGATGGTGCGTTGCGAAGGGCTGTGAGAGATTCGCAGTAAGGATTAGTCATGCGATGGTCTCCCCTAATTCCTGCAGAACCTGCGCCAACAACTCGCTTTCAGTACCGAATTTCTCTTCCCATGATTTACGGCCGGCATGAATAGCAACGCCGTAACCACCAGTGCGATGATGGGCGTGGCAAAGAGGAATGACATGGAAGTTATCAGCGCGGACAGATAAGCCAGTGCCAGAGCTGCAGTGATGTATTTCAGCGGGTGATTCACCGTAATCAAGGTTGCGGCAAACTATGCAGCCAAGAGCGGCTACGCGGCTAAGATGAAGCTTTTCAGCTTTTGTTTTGGATTTGCTCATATCGCACCGCCTTGGCGCGACAGACAAACGGAAACACCAGCGTTGGTGATAGCCGGTATAAAGAGGTACAACTTTTGAGTATGTAGCTTCTGCGCCATCGGTTTCTCTCCGTGGCACAGTGACTAGCAAGAAGGGTTGTTCAGGCCCGTGATTAATATAACTAATTTTAATCCTGACTTACAGGGGGAAGCCCAGCCTTTTTACGAGCCTCATCAAGGGATCTGAGCGAGGTGACAAACTCATCCTTACGGAGCGGGAAGCCTCTTTCGACCACGCCGTTTTTTACATAAACAAGGACAGGCCCGGCATGCTCTTTAAACCCTGGAAATAAATCATCCGGTATTTCCATAAATACCTCATTGGAAACACTCCACCTGCAACGAACACGGCCAACGAGTTACTGCACTAAAAATAACCGCGCTAAAGATGGCGTAAAAAGTTAACAATGGCGGCATAGCCGCCACTTACTTACCGCTCAATAAAACCAGTCGTCGGCACTTTCCCACGTTTCCTGCAGGATTTGCTCTATGCGCTTTTTATCGCCGTCAGCACCACCCAGAACGGTCAACCCGTCAGTACTTGAGCGCCTTATATTTAGTTTGCAGCCTTCATAGTTTTGATGAAGACGGCGCAGCAATTCAACTTCAAGGGCGGGAATGGCCCCTTCTGGCAGTTTTTTAGTCTTGTCGATGGTTACTTCGATTCTCATAGTATCACCCACCTAAACACTGTATAAATACACAGTACACCTAACTCACTGAATGAGCAATATCTTAAGAGCACAAAACGTTAATTTTTATCAGTCATGGGAAAACAAAACCCACCGTAGCGGGTTGAATCTATGGGGTTTTTTAGTCATGTTCTCTAAAGAGAGACAGAGTCTTAGGTCACAGTAAACAAAAATCGCCCAACTCATGAGTGGTAAAACAAGTCATATTGACGAGACCTTATATGATTACGTAATGGCCAAATTTAATCGAGCAGTGACATCAAAACTGTTCGATTAAAGTAGTCGGGCAAGCGTGCGACACTCTTCGAATGTTATCCTTAGACAAGCTCAAGGTAAAAAATGTCTAACATAAACAATTAAATTAAATCCGATTTGATTAAAAAAATCGTTATAACTAACTTAAACCTCACTACCTTTAAGAAAATCATTATGAAAAAGCATGAACTCGTAATCACCGCCTTTATTTTTAACCAGTTCAATTTCAAAATCTGGCCATGGGTACTTATAGCGCAAAAACAAACACTTTGACTCAATATCGATTAGTTTTTTAAGGCCAAAAGAAAAACATCCAACAATATTATCATCCTTAAACTCTCTGGCTATAACCAATGTACTTAAATTCTTATTCTTAGAGCACAAGTTTAGATATGCGCGGTTGAAAACCACCTCATTTCCTCGTGAATCATTTGCCATGATAAATCCTCAGTCATCCCTAAGTAAAAGACTTAAAAATCAAGTAACAGAAGGCTCCGGTACTTGATGGTTCCATTTTACAGGAGACAATAGCAGCTTTAATGGAGTAAAGATTCAACTATTTTCAAATTGAGAAGTTTCCAAATCATTTAAACTAAAGCACATATTAATAAGCGCACCACATGAATTTAATTCAACAATTTCAGATACAGTTGCAATCTCAGCTTTTTAATACATCATGCGGCTGCGTCCCTTTTCTGACATAACTCAGGAAAATTGCCCATCACCAGTACCTCAACGAACGGTGGCGGCACAAAGTTGCCGAAGCGTGCTAACAGAAAGAAAAAAACCGCAACAGCGGGTTTATACAACGACCACCAGCAGCAGACCTTCCAGCTCAATGACACGCTTGCAGGTGTCTTCCAGTAAAGAGTCCATCATTTCACCTCCTGTGGAGCGACTGCGAGCATTGCGGTGCGGCGTTCCTGTAACTCGCGCAATGGCTTTATCGCATCTGACATCAGGTAAGCAGAATTAGTCCCGTTAAGGCGGTAAGCGGTCTGCTGCAACTCGATGATTAACGTTTGCAGCTCTTCTTCTGTTAACTGGTTATTGGTCATTGGTTAGCTCCTTATCCTGCTGAGCTCAGTACGTCAGAAGGAAAGTAGATGTGGGCGTCAATTTCAGCGTCCGCATCTCGCACAGCGGTGCACCATTCAGAAGATGCGCGAGTATCTACCCGGCGCGCGATCTCTTCCTCTTTGCGCTTGTCGTATACTGATACGTCGCGATCGCCAATTGTGTAGAAGCCGAATTTTTCTGGCGACGGGCAGCGCGCCAGCACTGCGTTAACTTCATCGAACCAGGCCGATTCTTTTTTGGTTAATTTCCCCATCTACTCATCCCCCTCACAGCGAAATCCGGCAACGCGAATTTGCCGCTTTGCGAGCGTAATAGCCTCTTCATACGCCTTTTCTTGCTCAGTCCAGTAGCCGTTTGTTTTTGGCAATTGCACCGGATTAGCTAGCTTTGACTCCAGCTCGAAGATGCGCTGCTGCGCCTTCTCCAGCGCCTCTACCAGCTCAGCGTTCCGTCGCTCTTCCGCCTCCAGCTTGTCTTCGGCCTCTCGAAATTTATTGTGCCAACGGTCACAAGCGAGGAATGCTCCCTTTCGATACCCCTCTTCAGTTTCGAGCTTATCTAGCAACGAGGAGATAATATTCAGTTCGTCGTTATTAACTAACGCCATAAACTCGCTGCTAGCCTTATCCCACGCATCCAATGCGTCATAATTTCTCGGGTTTTGGCGATGAGCCTCAAGTGTTAAACGATATTTCTCTGCCGCCTGCGCCAGTTCGGTGATATCAGTCATTGGCCTTTTCCTCGCTGCGGAACATCATGATTGTCAGGTCGCCCTTAGTGGCCAGGCGAACGGTAGAGCCAGGTTCCAGGCTGTTAAGCTCAAAGGCGTCATAAAACTCATTCACGGCTTTCTGGCGGCGAGATTCCTTGCGGCGCTTGTCCCACTGCCTCAGAGCATTTTTGGCAACCCACTGGCCTGTTTTAACCATGATGTATGCCCATCCAAGAATGGCTAAACCGGTATTGAGGTAAGTGGCGATGCTCATTTGTCGTCCCCCTCGCGCAGCTGCTTGGCGAATCTCTCGGCGTCTACTGCGCTCCCTGCATAAGCCGCACGCAGCACCTGGTCCATTTCGTTGCGATGCTGAAGAACGTATTCCTTCTGACTTTCAGCAAACTCCTTCACCCCATCAGCCTTAATCCCGGAATAGATGCGATCGGTGGCGGGGGTTGCCACCGAGTCAACCAACCGGTAATTGCATGTTTGATAGGTGTGCTGGCTATCGGAGGTATGCAGCCCTTGAGCATCGAAGCCTTGAGCCTGTTGAATCACAACACCCCATGACACGCGCTGAACATCTTCGCTCCAGCCGTCGTCTGCGTCCTCACGGTAAGCGTCAATCTCTTCCTGCGCTGTATCAATAGCGTTCTGCTTGTCTTTGAAATAATCAAAACCGTATTCAGGCGAGTATGCGAAGTAAGTTACGCCAGTCTTCAGCCCCACATTCTCCGCAGCCAGCTGCTGGTACGCTTTCGCCAACTCCAGATACTTCCGCTCTTTGATCGACAGCTCGCCCGCACTCTCCAGTGACTGAATGAGCTCGTTTACTGTTTCGATGTTCATGCCGTCACCCACTGATTTATAAGCCAGATACCAATCGCAGATAGAGCTACAACAGCGATCAGCACGATGAAGTTAAGGATTAATGCCTTACGGATAGGTCGGCCATGATAGTTTCCAGAATTCATACAGCCTCCCCGAGAACCCAGCGCAGAGCATCAGCATATTCACCCTCTGCAGATTCCAGGGCTTTTGTGATTTCTTTTCTGGTTTTCAGGCGCGGCTTTGTATCACCGAGGATCTGACGCTGACGCCGGGCTTTTTCATGGCCGGTTGTGCCAGCAGTTGCCGCTTCGATTTCAGAGACCTTCTCCCGCTGCTCTTCAGGTTTAAGCGATGCCAGCTGACGGGCCTGGGTAACGGTGACAGTTCCAGATTCAACTGCATCGCGAACTGCCTGGGTGGCATCCAGTAGCGACAGCGTTGCGCGTACTGTCTGGACACTCACGCCAAACATCAGTGCTAAATCGTCCTCATCGTGCCCGCGCTCCAGCGCATCAGCCATTTTCTTTGCTCTGCCCAGCGGCGTATCTGCCTGGCGGATTTCGTTAGCACTTACCATCGCCTGCGCCATGCGAATGGCGGAGCCACGTTTAGCGACTGCCGGTACCAGTAACGGTTCTTTGCCATCTTTCGACAGACGCTTGTTGGCTTCCAGTGTATGGCGCACACGCTGACGGCCATCGACCACACAGGACAGCCCCGTTTCCGGGTCTTTCCACACAATAATCGGCTCCAAAACACCCTGGTCCATGATGTTCAGCACCATAGCCTCGCTGATAGGCAGGTGGATACGCTCATCGTAGAGGGGATGGGCTTTATCGGTAACCAGATGCAAACTTTCCGGTTTGAACGTTAAAACGTTCGTTTTGCCGCTGGCGCCGTAAGCGTCGATTGAGTTTTTAGCCATTTTTAACCTCTTTTTTATTCACCGCTTCCGCCCATTTTTGTTCCAGAGCATGTCTGGCTTTGTTCTTTCCACCAGCCCAGTAACTGTGCTGGACCCGGTAATGGTCATACGGGCATTTCAGGGCGCCAGAGCAAGAGCCAAACGTATAATCTTTCCAGTGAAATTCTGGAACGGCGCCGCAATCCGGGCATTTTTGTAATTTCATTGAGCGACCCCGCGATATTCCTTCAGTAGGTTTTCAAACATCATGCGGATACGGTTCGCGCAGCCAAACGGCATGTCATTAAAGCGCCACAAGGCTGCGCCGTTGCGTAGGCCGTTCTGGGTAACCTTGCCTGCTCCATGCAACTGGCGAAGCTGACCATTCACCGAGGACATACCGCGCCCCAGCGCAGCGGCGATTTCCCTAGTGGTCAAATCAGGATTGGCCTTGATAAATTCGATCATCGTGATTTCACCGCTGTATTGTGTTTTCTTGGATTTGGTTGTTTTCATTAAAAAAACTCCTTAGCCCCTGAAACCCTTCGGAATATCTGCCTGAACTTTGCCGCTAAATCCGAGGTTTCCGCCGGTTGCGAGATTTACCGGGCACAACTTCAGCACCAACTCAGGCCATTTACGATGTAGCGTCGGCATGTCCTGAACCTTTCCGCACCACCACTGGTCGCGCTGAATACGCTCAATCATGGTGCGGATTTGGTCGTGGCTGCAGCCGTGCTCCTGGCGCAGTTGACGAACTGCCTGTGCCCAGCGAACAAAATTTGGTTCCTTCGGCTTTGCCAGGCAGCCGTCAAATTCTGCGGCGCGTTCGTACATCTCGATGATGGTCGACCAGAACCACATCGCGAGATCGAAGTCGTTATCGGTAGCCAGGTTACTGTCTTCGGTAGCGTCAGGAATGTTTGCTTCCGGGATGACCGGTTCACGTCCTGACTCTGCAAAGTTATCCACAGGAAGAATCTCTCCCGCGTGGTTTTTATGATCTGTATGTAGTGATCTGTTTTTAAGATCTGTATAGAGATAGGATTCGGCTTGAGAGCCGTTTCCAGGATTCGGCTCTTGGGCCGTTTCCATTCGGCTCTTGGGACGAATGCATTCGGCTTGAGAGCCGTTTCCATCACTTTCAATCACTTGCTTCGATTCGGCTCTTAAGCCGTTTCCATTCGGCTCTTGGGCCGTATCCATATTTTTCAATGGGTTATTTGAATTTTCCCCTTGCGGGAATATTTTGGCGATTAGCGCCTCCTGATCGACCCGATAATGCTTCTTCGGAGTGCCGCTTACCTGCCGTAACTCTTCCTCAATAACCCCCGCCAGGTACTGCTCTGTAATCTTGAACATTGCTTTTCTGACCACGTCGCCATCTTTGGCGCGAATCTCTTTGGCAAGCGCTGCGTGCTCTTTGTAAAACCAGCCATTTTCCAGACTCGACTTGCCAGACCAGAACACCAGCTGATTGAGAATGGCCGCCAGCAAATACTGTTGCCTGTCTCCTGCAAAGAAATCCAGATACGGTCCGGGGATCGTTATGCAGTTCCCCTGCCCCGACATGGCCTGAACAATTTCAAACACCTGATTGTTCATTCCGAAACCTCATTGTGTAGCCGTAAAAACTCTCTCAACCCCACCCAGCCAACAGCCCCGCAGGCTTTGCTGTAGGAAACATCTTTCTCTGTCGCTGTGAGTACCGTCACCATGTGGCCTTTGTGTCTGTGCTGGAAGCGAGAACCGGACTTAGGAATGCCAGTGCCTGCACAATCTCCTTCAGACGGCTCATACGCCGGATACGCTCGTTTCAGGCGAGCAATCAATTCAGCAGCAGACTGGTTACGCATGGTTGAACCTCGCTTAGTGAATCAGCGTGTTACCGGAGGGGCCGCCATCAGCAATCCGGTCAGAGATAGCAATCATTGCGCCGAACAGCGCTTCCATTTCGTCGTCGACACGCTGTTTGCGGTGAAGCAGTTCCCGGAAAGTTGCGGAGTAATAACTACGCACCCGCGCCAGCAGTAACGGCGGCATAGCCCGTTCAATTGCCGGGAGAAGCTGCGCGATTTTTTCGATTGATGCAGGTGAATCACTTTCAACCCAGCGGTAAATCTTCTGGATATTGCGGCTCAGTGCGTCAGGGTGGCTGTCGTCGTACAACTCTGGTGCAGTCATTTCCATGGAGAAGTAAGCGTCGACAATCGCCGATACAGGCGTTTTACGGCCGCCTGGATAAAGCGCCCAGGCATTCATGGCCTCGCGAATGCGCTCATGCCTGATTTTCATGATTCACCTCACCAGAACGTTTTTCGTTACGATATTGGTCGTAAATATCTTTGTCGTATGTCAGCTTGCCGGATGAGGCGTCGACTAATCTTTGTGCGCGCCCCTCTGGAACCAAGAGACCCCACTGGGAGACTGCGGATCTTTCAACCCCTGCTGCTCTGGCTAACCGGGTCTTAGAACCAAAAAAATTTATTGCACCCTGTTTGAGCATTTTTCCCACTCTCTTGTTAAGAACTTTAAACAAGATAATTTGCTTAGGATGCTCAAGTCAAGAAGAATTAAGATAACTCAACAATGAGCAAGAAGACTTTAGGTCAGCGCATACTTCAGCGCCGAAAAGAAATCAAAATGACGCAGCGAGAGTTGGGCAAAGCTGCGGGGGTTTCCTATGCCACGATTTCGCTGTGGGAAAGTGATAACACTGAGCCTACGGGGAAAAATTTACACGCTCTGTCTCGCGCCTTGCAGTGCACACCCACGTGGATTCTGTTCGGCGATTCAGATCAGACCCCAGGCGACCCATTAGCGTTAATCGAGCAAGATAAACTCTCTGACGATGAAAGAGAGTTAGTTGATTTGTATCGCTCCCTACCAGAGTCAGAGCAATCAGCTCAATTGGAAACCCTCAGAGCAAGAGTCGAAAATTTCAACACCCTCTTCGAAGAACTCCTCAAAGCCCGCAAGAGAACAAATAAAAAATAACTAATTATTCAATTAGTTATTTTCTCACGCCATCATTGTTAAGTTTAATCAACAAAAAAGCTTGATTTTATTGTTGAGTTGACTTAACTTCACTCAATCAAACCAATCACCGCGCAGTGACTGGCAAGAAAAAAAACGTTCGGTTGGCCGCCTGAAGGCTAAAAATCAACAGGCTTTGCAATGCAGTGAATGCGGCTATGCGCACGCGGCACAGTTAAGCGGTAACACTCGTTTCTAAGAAGAGTGGGGTGGAAAAGAAGCTGTCGGTACCAGTTGTTAACTGGCTGGTATCACCGGGAGGCACCCGGCACTGCATTGCAAGGTCTGTTAGGAACTCAAATTCAAAAGAGGGCAAAAGGTTGATCCGTCTCTGCGTTATATGCAGATGCGAACAACAGTATGTGTCATCTGGCATGCAAACATCATTGCGGCCACACAAGCCGTTTTGGATGCAGGTATCCCCTGCACTTTTCAGTACTGGAATGACATCAAAAATAGCCATCGCAGAGGGTAAGGAGATGATTCGAGACGAAGACAAGCCAGCATGGCGCCGGTTCTGGTTGAAGGTTGTTCCGTTTTTGGTTGCGGTCGCATCGGTAAGCGTTCAGTGCTGGGGTGGCGCATGAGCAGAAATGGCATTCGTTCACTGGTTATTGTTCTGACCATCTGCCTTGTTGCCTGGTCAGCGACCATTATCAAAATTCTGCATGTTACGGGGGTGTTTAATGGCTAATTTTCTGCAAAGCAACCCGATGGTTAAAGCAGCTCAAAGCAAACTCGCTATTGCGCAATTTATTGGTAACAGTGGTATGTGGTCTGATGCCATGGCGTCAATAAAAGATATTCATGAAGCAGCAAAGCACGAAGAAGACCATATGTTTTGTGGTCGCACGGATTCACTTTCCGGACTTCAATTTCGTGATGTTGTTTTAAATTATGACCTGTACGGAGATTTAATTTCCGTCGATGCTGACTTGCTTACAGGTCAATATAAAGTAAACACCGAAGTTTCATTTTAATTATCGAATAAATGAATTAATGCCTTAAATGACAGGTATCCACACACCTTAATACAGGAATAAATATGGAAACCGAAACACTCCACTGCTACAGCTGCGGCGGCTCCTTTGCACGCGAAGAGTTGCAGTATCGCCCCATCGGAGAGGGTGCATACCGTAAGCAAGCCTATTACTGCCCTGTGTGTAATGAGAAGCAAAAGAAGAAAGAAACACTTACGGCTGCAAAATCTTCTTTCCGAAACTCATTACCAACCAGACCAGCAACAGCCCAATTACGGCCTTCGTTCTGGAATAAATAAAATCAGTTTCAGTTAGCAATCCTGCAAAAGGAAATGACAAATATGAAAATAGAATTTATTGATAAAGGTGTAATAGCAACCGCGATTGTCACAAGTACGGTATTCGAATTCCGGCTACACAATCGCGCCGTTGATACTGCTTTATTCCTGGCTCCTTCCGTTCGTTCAAAGCGTAGCGGATTCTTTATTTTAAAAACGGTTATTTCCGGGAAAACAACCCATGTATTGCGTGCATACAAGGCTCTTCAGTCGGAGGCTTCACGATGATCGAGCGTGGAATGATTTTTAATGGAGAAATGGTGCGTGCCATCCTCGACGGCCGGAAGACGCAGACGCGGCGCCCAGTGAAATTCCCTGTACATGATAAAAACCTTGGGTGCGAGCTGGCTGGCAATGAACTGGCCGGGGAACTGTCGGCAGGCAACTATCTGAACAGCGCATTTGGCAAGCCAGACGATCGAATTTGGGTGCGCGAGACGTGGGGAGTCGTCAGCCACGAACTGGATGAGGATGGTCGAATCCAACCATGGACGCCAGACCGACCGGCTACAGCCATTCACGAAATGCCGTTTGGCAATGGCTATTACTCTGGCCACGCCATTTATGCAGCTGATGGTGGTTTTACCTGGGGTGATGACGATGGTTATGAAGATGGTCGTTCGTGCTGGAAGCCATCCATTCATATGCCGAAAGCAGCAAGCCGCATTCTGCTGGAAATCACCGACGTGCGTATGGAGCGATTAAACGCTATCAGCGAGCGCGATGCTCAGGCCGAAGGAGTAGCGAAACTACGAGGGGGATTCTGGCAGCACTATCAGCCAGGTTGGACGCAGCATCAATTGAGCGCCCGCGGCTCATTCGTAACCCTCTGGAAATCAATCTACGGCAAAGAATCATGGAATTCCAACCCGTGGGTTTGGGTTATCGAGTTCAAACGCCTTGAAGGCGGTGCGGCATGAGTTTCTTCGAAATTGACTCACGATTTTTAATCGATACAGCATTTCACCGCCTGGAAATCATCCGTGATGATGGTCTGTATCGCCACCTGCGCATGCAGCAGCCGGGAACATCCTGCTACTACTACGACGTGATCACCTGGCCTGGATACTTGACCGTAACCGGCGACATGGGAACCTGGATCTTTTCCCGAATCGCGGACATGTTCGACTTTTTTGGTGCCTGGGAAGGTGGAATCAATACCCATTACTGGTCTGAAAAGCTGGTGGCTGGCGCGGGATGTTCGGCACGTGAAATGCTGGCGAAAGAGTACAACCACGAAGCATTTTGCAAAAGCCTGAAAGAGTCGCTCAGTAATTACCTGGAGGACGACGAAAGTACGGATCCAGAAGAAGATGAAGACTGGGACGACGATGACGAAACGCCGGACAGCGAAAAGGCTAAGGTGCGCGAAATCGTCCGTGAATTATGTCGTGCTGAGTTTAACAACGATTTTGAAGCCTATAACGCTGTTTATGATGCCAACTGGCCTGAAAGGTTTAGCGCATGGGATGTATGCGACGGCCTGACCTTTAAAACGTATACCAGCCACTTCCGGTGGATTCTATTCGCTATCACCTGGGCAATCAGCAAATACCACAACGCGAAGATTGTTGATAAAGCGATGGGTACGTTTCTGGCTGTGAAAGGCTCTATCGCATAAATAGCATGATACGACTGTAGAAACTGAATGATTTCCAATAATCAACATTAAACCGGGGAACTGATTATAGTTTCCCGGCCATGAGGTTATTTATGGCCGATATTACTCAAGAAGATGAATGGGTGATGGAAAAGGGAATTGTAGCGAAGATGTATATGACTCCCCGGCAAATTAAATCTTACCGGGAGGGAAGATGGATTGAGGGCGTTCATTATAAGAAGCACCCACCAGATCCAAAAGCTTCAGAAGGAAGGGTAACGCTTCTCTACAACTACACTAGGATCAATAGGCTTGTCGGGGAAACATAATGAATATGCCTGCTGGCGTAGAGCTGCATGGGAAAGGAATAAGAATTAGCTTTCTATATCGCGGCATACGTTGCCGCGAAGTTTTGCGAGGCTGGACTGTATCAAATAGCAATATAAGAAAGGCTGGCAATCTCCGCGCTTTAATTATGAGTGAGATTCAGCAAGGTAAATTTGACTATGCAGAGCACTTCCCTGAATCAAAGGCGCTTAAAAAATTCACCACGACGCAAAAAATTAAAACATTCGGTGAATTATGCAAAGTTTATCTTGATGCCAAAAAGCTTGAGGTTTCAGCTGCATCATTCAGAGGCGCGGAATCACGCATAGCAACACTTTGCGCTATCGTCGGAAGTAATACGCATATTGCGGATATTCAGCATACCGACCTGTTGAATTACAGGAACGCGCTATTAACTGGTAACACCTTTAGCGATCACGCGCCCTGGCTTAAAAGAAAAGGTCGGGCTGTATCCACGGTCAACGGCCTGATGAACAACCTGACTTCGTTGCTCAAACTGGCGAACCTGAGCGGCTTTATCGAGCATACCCCTCATGAAGGGATAAAGATGCTTAAACGCACCAGGAGAGACCCTGATCCGCTTCTCCAGAGCGAGTACGAAGGTTTTATAAAGGCACTATCTCATCGGTATGCTTTGCTCTGGACTACGGCCATTTTTACCGGCCTTCGGCATGGAGAGCTAACAGCCTTAGCCTGGGAAGATGTAGATCTTGATAAGGGTGAACTTCACATCAGGCGTAATCAAACTAATGAGGGGCTGTTTGTGCCACCCAAAACCGAAGCGGGGAACAGAACTGTAACCCTGCTTGAGCCTGCGCTGAACGCCTTACGTGAGCAATTCAAGCTAACTGGCGCATTAAGCAAAACCGAAATCACTTTTCATCACCGAGAACATGGCTTAACTGAACAACATAAATTGCGGTTCGTGTTTATCCCGCCCAAAAACTGGCGCGGGCAAACGAAGTATTATGGCTCTCAGTCTCTGGGGTATAGTTGGGAGGCGGGATTAAAGAAGGCGGGAATCAGGAGCAGACGCCCTTACCAGTCGCGCCACACGTTCGCATGCTGGCTTTTAACTGCCGGAGCTAACCCTTCTTTCATCGCCGGGCAGATGGGCCACGAGAACGCGAAGATGGTTTATGAGATTTACTCAAAGTGGATCGGAGAGATGGACCGCAACCAGGTGGAAATGTTGAATAACAGTTTTTCTGACGTTGTGTCCCAAGGGTGCCCCAAACGCAAGGTAGTAGGCATAAAAAACGTTTAGTTTCAGTAGAATAAAATCACTTGCCGGAATATTAACTTTATTCCAACATGAATGCTCACTACGCCGCAACGGCGGCGAAATAAAAAGCAGGAGCGGATATGATTACGCTGTGGGGCAGAAATAACTCGACCAATGTGAAGAAAGTGCGCTGGGTGCTGGAAGAACTCGACCTCCCGTATCAGCAAATTCTGGCAGGCCTGGAGTTCGGTCTGAATCACGATCCGGCCTATCTGGTCATGAATCCCAATGGGCTGGTACCGCTATTGAAAGATGAGACGACCGATATCGTGCTCTGGGAATCAAACACCATTATCCGCTATCTGGCCGCGCAGTATGGTCAGGATCGCCTGTGGGTGGAGTCGCCCGCCGAACGCGCTCAGGGAGAGAAATGGATGGACTGGGCCAACGGTTCGCTCTCGCCGGCCCATCGGCCGATTTTAATGGGGCTGGTGAGAACCCCGCCGGAAAAACGCGACCCCGCCGCGATTGAAGCCGGTATTGCCACCTGCGAGACCCTGTTCGCCATTCTCGATGACGAACTGTCGCGCCATCAGTGGCTATCAGGCGACGCCTTCGGCCTCGGCGATATCGCCGTCGCGCCGTTCATTTATAACCTGCTGGAGACCGTGAAAACCTGGCAACCGCGCCCGCACCTGCAGCGCTGGTATCAGCAGATTAACCAGCGCCAGGCCTGGCGCAACGTGGTGATGATCCCGGTCACCTGATATTAGCCCGCCGGGCTCACCCTCAGCAGCTCGCCGTTGGATTCGTCGGTTAAGACATACAGATAGCCATCGGGTCCAACGCGCACATCGCGGATACGTTTACCGCGATCGCCCAGAATCCGCTCCTGTTCCGTCACCTTATTGCCGTCAACCTTGAGGACAATCAGCGACGTATCCTTCAGCGCGCCGATAAATAGCCTGTGCTGCCACTGCGGGAAGGTCGGCGCGTTGTAAAACGCCATACCGCTCACCGCTGGCGACTTCGCCCAGACAAACAGCGGCGCTTCGGTTCCCTCCAGCGTTTTGCCTTTGGCCTCCGGGATCGGCAGGCCGCTATAGTTAATGCCGTGCGTCGCCAGCGGCCAGCCGTAGTTTTTCCCTTTTTGCACCAGGTTGATCTCATCCCCGCCGCGCGGGCCGTGTTCATTTAACCACAGCGTATCGCTCCACGGGTTCATCGCCATCCCCTGGGGGTTGCGAATACCGTAAGACCAGATTTCCGGCCTGACGCCAGCCTGGCCGACAAAAGGATTATCATCCGGGACCTTGCCATCAGCCGTTAGCCGCACCACTTTTCCCTGCAGCTTATCAAGATCCTGAGCGGTCGAACGCTGGTTATTCTCCCCGAGACCGATAAACAAATAACCGCGGCCGTCGAACACCAGCCGCCCGCCAAAATGGTTGCCGGTTGAGAGCTTCGGCTGCTGGCGGAAAACCACCTGGAAGTTTTCCAGGCGCTGGAGATCCTCGCTCAGTCGGCCGTAGCCTACGGCGGTCCCGGCCTTGTCGTCACTCCCGCCTTCGGCGTAGCTTAGCCAGACCCGGCGCGACTGGGCGAAATCCGGGGCCAGCGCCACGTCAAGCAGCCCCCCCTGCCCGTTGGCCCAGACCTGCGGTACGCCCGAAATCGCAGGCGCGAGGCCTTTTTCCCGCTGCCACAGCCGGAGCTCACCGCCGCGCAGGGTCATCAGAATGCCCCGATCGTCCGGAAGAAAGGCCAGCGCCCACGGGTGTTCAAGCTGGTTCTGCAGCACCTCTACGCGCTCCCGGGCGGCAAGGGCAGCCGCAGGCAGCAACAGTGCGGTAAGGGCTATCATCAGGGTAATGGTCTGGCGCATGGCATACTCCTTTTGTCAGCAATGCGATAAGGGTAGCCAGCGTGGGAAAACGGGAAGGGATTTTTACATAACATTAATCGGGGGGAGCAGGCTCCCCCCGATCTCAGGCATGAGTAATGGGCTTGGAATCATTCAATTTATGAATATTTAGCCGCAATACCGCCAGGCAGCTTTCCAGCTTATCTACGTCGACAGCGATGTAGGACGGGCAGTCATGATGTCCGCTCAGCAGGCACACCGCCGCGGAAGCGACGGCTTCGCCCGCCAGCCGCAGGGCATCCTTTTCCTCCGGCGCAACGACGTGCTGCAGGCGCGGCGCGTGTTGACGCATTTCATGGCACAGTTCAAACAAGTTATCACGTAGATGGTCGTTTTCGCTGACTGACATATAGCCTTTTGCTTTACGCAGCTGTAAATAAGCATCGAGATCAATGTTGGCATTAATCAGCTTATTCATCAGGTTACGATATAGTCTGTCAACGCTCATCGCGGTTCCTCCTCTGTCGTCCTTTACCACAATCATAATATGGTCATTTTTTGTACAAAACGATGAGGCAGATCAATAATTCTCAGGTCATTAACATCCTTTACAATGTTACAACGAAGCTTAAAATCCCCACCTGCGACATCATCTCCTGAAAGCCAAAAATGTCATACGTTCTCATAAAAGTAAAAATTCCAACCCTGGGATATAAAATCATTTATTGCAGTAATGATCACAAATTAGCGCAATTCACGTTGCCAGAAAATGCCGCCGGGTGTCATATCATCAAATAAAATGTATTACGTATAACATTCAATAAGAACGGCAGGCATATCGATCCTGTTTGTAACCTTTATCTCTATCGCTTGAAGGAACTGAAATGATGACGCCCGGCAAAAGAAACTATATCTTGTTGAGTCTTTTCGATTTCCTCTATCTCTTCGCCTGGTCCTCGACCATGGCGTTCTTTGTGATCTGGACGACTCAGCACCTCGGGATTAGCGCAACGAAAACCGGCCTGCTCTACTCGGTCAACGCCTTTATTGCCCTGCTGATGCAGCCCTTCTTCGGCTTTATTTCCGATAAGTTCGGCCTGAAAAAGCGGCTGATCTGGATCCTGGTCGCCATGCTGCTACCGGTAGGCCCGTTCTTTATTTATTTGTACGCGCCGCTGCTGGTGCACAGCTTCTGGTTGGGTGCGCTGCTTGGCGGAGTATACCTGGGAATAATTTTTAACTCCGGCTGCGGGGTGATTGATTCGTATATTGATAAAATTTCGCGGCGCTACCAGTTCGAATATGGCCGGGTAAGAATGTGGGGATCGTTAGGCTGGGCCGCCGCCGCGTGGATCGTCGGCAAGTATATCGACAGCAATCCGAACCTCGCCTTCTGGCTGGCGAGTATCGCCATTGTGATTGCCGCGCTCTGTTTTATGCTGACCAAAATCGAGCTGACCGAAGCGGAAATGCAGAAAACCAGCGCGCTGAAAGTTTCGCATGCCCTGGAGCTGGCGAAGAACGGCCAGTTCTGGATGCTGCTGGTCTTTACCCTGTTCGTCACGCAAATCTACGACACCTACGATCAGCAGTTTGCCCAGTACTTTTCTCTGCAGTTCCCGACGCCGGAAGAAGGCAATCGCTGGTACGGCATTTTGGCCTCCATTCAGGTATGCGGCGAGACGCTGTTTTTATGCCTGATGCCGTGGTTCGTAAACCGCACCGGCGCGAAATGGGCGCTGATCATCGCCGGACTGATCATGTCGGTGCGTATCGTCGGCTCCGCGATTCCGCTGGGCCCGGTGTGGATCGGCGCGGTCAAAATGATGCATGCGCTGGAAAAACCGCTGATTCTGGTGTCGGTGTTTAAATTTATCGCCGCCAACTTCGACAACAAGCTCTCCTCGACGGTCTACCTGCTGGTGCTGTTCGTCGCCTCCATCGCCACCGCGATTTACTCGCCGCTGGCCGGGTATTTGTACGACACCATCGGCTTCGCGCATACCTATTATATTCTGGGCGGCATTGCCGGGCTGTTTACGCTGATCTCGGTATTTACGCTGCGCGACAATAGAGAACCGACCGCGCCGGGGGCTGCGCCAGGCGCTGGCGTTGCGCAAAGCCATTAATCAAAATTCGCCCGGAAGCCTTTTTCGGGCAAATTAGCGGAAGCTCCACTGCACGCTCATCACAAATATGGCCGGGACGATAATGCCCGTTTCCACGCCGAAATAATCGGTAAAATTGTACTGCAGGCCATGATAAATATAGGGAGAGAAACCGACGCCGGTGATTTTCTTCGCCGTTCGATAGGTGCCTGAATCCCCGCAATCGCGAAAGGCTTTAAAGAAAAACTCGCCGGTATAGGCATAGACGCCCTTGAACGTCCAGCCGCTTGCCCCCGCGTACCAGTCTCTCCTCGCCCCTAAAGAGAGGCAGCGGTCGGCAAAGCTATTCTTCATGGTGCCGGCCAACAGGCTGTACTTTGAATCCGCTGACAGCTTGCGCTCAACGGAAAAAAATTGGTTATTGAATTTTTCGTTATATTGACCGTGATTGCCGGTCATGTGGTAAACAAAGGAACCGGTATTGACCGAATATAACGCCATCTCGTTGGCATAAACGGGCGTCGCGCCAATCATGGCCAGCGCGCAGACGAAACCACCCAACTTTTTAAACATGGGAAACCTGATAAAAATAAAGACTGAAAGCAGCGGCTATTTTACCGCTTCAGGTTAAACCAGATCTAAACCGACTTCCCCGGGTTGCAAGATAAAAGGTGAATAACTCCCTTATTTTGATTAACAATCTGGATAATCATCCCGATAAAAAGAAACACGGACATCGCCAGGCTAACAAGAAAAGGAGTATAAACTTTCCGCCGATCTCTGTAGAATCCCTGCCCTGACCATCCCAATAATTGAACACTTTTTAAGCTATGAGCAATGTCACCCCTCAGCCGAAGATCGGCTTTGTCTCTCTGGGCTGCCCGAAAAACCTCGTGGACTCAGAACGTATCCTGACTGAACTGCGTACCGAAGGATATGACGTGGTTCCCTCCTACGATAACGCTGATATGGTTATCGTTAACACCTGCGGCTTTATCGATAGCGCCGTGCAGGAGTCGCTGGAAGCGATTGGCGAAGCGTTGAAAGAAAACGGCAAAGTGATCGTCACCGGCTGCCTGGGCGCAAAAGAAGATCAGATCCGCGAAGTGCATCCGAAGGTGCTGGAAATTACCGGCCCGCACAGCTATGAACAGGTGCTGGAACACGTCCACCACTACGCGCCGAAGCCTAAACACAACCCGTTCCTCAGCCTGGTGCCGGAACAGGGCGTGAAGCTGACGCCGCGTCATTACGCTTACTTAAAAATTTCCGAAGGCTGCAACCATCGCTGCACCTTCTGCATCATCCCGTCAATGCGCGGCGATCTGGTCAGCCGTCCGATTGGCGAAGTGCTGGCGGAAGCCAAACGCCTGGCCGACGCCGGCGTCAAAGAGCTGCTGGTGATCTCTCAGGACACCTCCGCCTACGGCGTTGATGTCAAACATCGCAGCGGTTTCCACAACGGTATGCCGGTCAAAACCAGTATGGTTAGCCTGTGCGAAGAGCTGGCGAAGCTCGGTATCTGGGTGCGCCTGCACTACGTCTATCCGTACCCGCACGTCGATGATGTGATCCCGCTGATGGCGGAAGGCAAAATTCTGCCCTACCTCGATATTCCGCTGCAGCACGCCAGCCCGCGTATTCTCAAGATGATGAAGCGTCCGGGCTCCGCCGACCGCCAGCTGGCGCGCATCAAGCAGTGGCGCGAAGTCTGCCCGGAACTCACCCTGCGCTCGACCTTTATCGTCGGCTTCCCGGGTGAAACGGAAGACGATTTCCAGATGCTGCTCGACTTCCTGAAAGAAGCTCGCCTCGACCGCGTCGGCTGCTTCAAGTACAGCCCGGTGGAAGGCGCGACCGCCAACGAGCTGGCGGATCAGGTGCCGGAAGAGGTGAAAGAAGAGCGCTGGAACCGCTTTATGCAGCTGCAGCAGCAGATCTCCGCCGAGCGCCTGCAGGAGAAAGTCGGTCGTGAAATTATGGTGCTGATCGACGAAGTGGATGAAGAAGGGGCAATTGGCCGCAGCATGGCCGATGCGCCGGAAATCGACGGCGCGGTCTACCTGAACGGTGAGAGTAAAGTCAAACCGGGCGACATTGTGCGGGTGAAAGTCGAACACGCCGACGAATACGATCTGTGGGGCAGCCGGGTTTAATTCCGCCCGCTTAACCTATCCCGGATGAAGGCGCTCGCGCGCCTTATCCGGGCGACAAAACCGCACAGGATTAACGTGCGGTGTGCTTTCCCGGACACCTGTCCGGGCTGCACAATCCTCGAACGCTACCCTTTTATCCTCGGATCCAGCGCATCGCGCAGGCCGTCACCCAGCAGGTTAAACGCCAGCACCGTCAGAAAAATCGCGATTGCCGGGAACAGCGCCACGTGCGGCGCCATCACCATATCCGCCCGCGCCTCGTTGAGCATCGCCCCCCACTCCGGCGTCGGCGGCTGCGCGCCAAGCCCCAGAAATGACAGGCTGGCAGCGGAGATAATCGACACCCCGATACGCATCGTAAAGTAGACCACAATCGATGATACCGTTCCGGGCAATATATGATTAAACAGGATGGTAGCATCGCTGGCGCCGATGCTGCGCGCCGACTCAATAAAGGTCTGCTGCTTAAGCACCAGGGTATTGCCGCGCACCAGACGCGCAAAGGCCGGGATCGAAAAGATCGCCACCGCGATGATGACGTTCGACATCCCGCTCCCCATTACCGCCACGACCGCAATTGCCAGCAAAATCCCCGGGAAAGCGAACAGCACGTCGCAGATACGCATAATGATGCGATCCCACCAGCCTTCGTAATACCCGGCCAGTAGCCCAAGTACGGTGCCGATGGCCGCGCCGATGAATACCGCCAGTACCCCGGCGGCCAGCGAGATCTGCGCGCCGACCAGCACCCGACTAAAGATATCCCGCCCCAGCGAATCAACGCCGAACCAGTGCATCATTGACGGTCCGTCGTTGAGCCGGTCGTAATCAAAATAGTTTTCCGCGTCGAACGGCGCAATCCACGGCGCCACAATCGCCACCGCAATCAGCAGCAGAACAAATACCCCCGCTCCCATCGCCACCGGCTGACCGCGAAACCGCCGCCAGAACTCGTGCCACGGGGTACGTATCTGCCCGGGTTTAATCCCCGGCATCGCGTTGATAGCCGCTTGTCTTCTCCAGTTGAGCAATCGCACCTTACTTGTACCTGATAGCCGGATTAATGGCGGCATACAGCACGTCCACCACTAAATTAATAAGAATAAACTCCAGAGAAAACAGGAGGACTTCCGCCTGAATCACCGGATAGTCGCGCATCTCCACCGAGTCCACCAGCAGACGCCCGAGGCCTGGCCAGTTAAAGACCTTCTCCACCACGATTGAGCCGCCGAGCAAAAAACCGAACTGCAGCCCCATCATGGTCACCACCGGGATCATCGCGTTGCGCAGGCCGTGCTTGAGCACCACCAGCGTTTCGCTGACGCCTTTCGCCCGCGCGGTACGCATGTAATCTTCATGCAGGACATCGACGAACGAGGCGCGGGTAAAGCGCGCCATCACCGCCGCTACCGCCGCGCCCAGGGTCAGCGAAGGCAGAATATAGTGGCGCCAGCTGTCGGCGCCCACCGTCGGCAGCCAGCCCAGCTCAACGGAAAAGACCTGCATCAGCAGCATGCCGAGCGCGAACGCCGGGAACGAGATGCCGGTTACCGCCAGCGCCATTCCCAGGCGATCCGGCCAGCGGTTGCGCCAGACTGCCGCCACGATCCCCGCCGCCATACCGAAGATCACCGCCCAGCTCATGCTGGCGAGCGTTAACCAGAACGTGGGCATGAAACGGCTGGCGATTTCGCTGCTTACCGGGCGACGCGAGGCCATCGAGGTACCGAAATCCCCCTGCACAATATTGCTGATATAGTGCCAGAACTGCACGTGCAGCGGCCGATCGAGCCCCAGCTGCTGGCGCACCATTCCCACCACCTGAGCATCGGCTTCCGGTCCGGCAATCAGCCGCGCCGGATCCCCGGGCAGCATATGCACGAACAGAAACACCAGCACCGCCACAATCAGCAGCGTGGGGATCAGCCCCAGCAGGCGTTTAATCACATAATTGAGCATGCTTCTCCTTGCGCGAAGTCCCCGCAGCCTGCGCCCGGGGACCCGCAGCTATCTACTTAAGATCCGCCTGTTCAAAGCTAAATCCGGTATCCGGCTGGATATAGAATCCGGTCAGATTTTTACTGTGCGCCGAGACCAGTTTCTCTACCACCAGCGGCACCCACGGCGACTCTTTCCAGATGGTATCCTGCGCGTCTTTATACAGCCGCGTTTTTTCCTGCGCATCGGTGGTTTTCAGCGCGTCGTTGAGGTCTTTATCCACCTGGGGATTGCTATAGAAAGCCGTATTGAACAGGGTCGGCGGCCAGTTCTGCGACGCGAACAGCGGCGACAGCGCCCAGTCCGCTTCTCCGGTCGACGCCGACCAGCCGGTATAGAACATGCGTACGCCGCTCTCTTTCTGCCCCTTACCTTCCACTTCCGCCGCGCGCTGGCCCGCATCCATCGCCGTCAGCTGCGCCTTAATGCCCACCTGCGCCAGCTGCTGCTGGGTAAATTGCAGCACTTTCTGCGCCGTGCTGTGGTTGTGCGACGACCACAGCGTGGTGCTAAATCCATTCGGATAGCCCGCCTCTTTCAGCAGCTCGCGGGCCTTCGCCGGATCGTACGGCCAGGCGCTGTAGCTTTCAGCGTAGGCAATTGACGGCGGCACCACGCCGGTCGCCGGGGTGGCATAGCCCGCAAAGGCGACTTTTACCAGCGCCTGACGGTTAATGGCGTAGTTAATCGCCTCGCGCACTTTGGGGTTATCAAACGGCTTCTGCGTCACGTTCATGCTGATATAGCGCTGCATGATCGACGGGCTGGCCACCAGCTCCAGCTTGCTGTTTTTCGCCAGCAGCGGCGCCTGCTCGTAAGGGATCGGGAACGCAAACTGCGCTTCGCCGGTCTGCAGCATCGCCGCGCGGGTATTGTTATCCACGACCGGACGCCAGGTGATGGAGTCCAGCTTCGGCAGCCCCGGCTGCCAGTAACCGGCGAACTTCTTCACTTTAACGAAGTCGGTCTGATTCCAGGTGTCGAGCTGGTACGGGCCGGTGCCAACCGGATGGAAACCAATCTCTTTACCATATTTCTTCAGCGCCGCCGGAGAAATCATCGCCGTCGCCGGGTGGGCCAGGATATTGATAAACGCCGAGAAAGGCTGTTTGAGAGTAATTTTCACCGTTGTCGGGTCAACCGCCTCGGTGCTGGCGATATTTTTATACAGGTTATAGCGCTTGAGATGATTTTCCGGATTGCTGGCGCGATCGAGGTTCGCTTTAACCGCTTCGGCATTGAACTCGGTTCCGTCCTGGAACTTCACCCCCGGATGCAGCTTAATGGTATACACCAGGCCGTCCGGGGAAACGGTATAGCTTTCCGCCAGCACGTTTTGCAATTTCATCTCTTTATCAAGGCCGAACAGCCCCTGATAGAACGACTTCGCGACGGCCTGCGACAGCGTGTCGTTAGCATCATACGGGTCGAGGGTCGTAAAGTTAGAGCCGACCGCCACCACCACATCTTTTGCGGCCAGAGCCGGAGCCGCTGTCAGCGCCGAGGCGACGCCCAGCGCCAACAGCCATTTGCCTGATACGCGTTGAGTCATGTTGTTCTCCTGAAATGCTGCATTATTGGTGTCGTTGTTAGCGCGCCAGCACGTCGGCGGCGGGCTCTCTGGCGACAAAGTGCCCCGGTCCCACCTGCTGTAATGGCGTACCGATCCCCTCTTCGCCCCGCTTGAAGATGTTGCCCGGCAGCTCGTCTGAGAGCAGCACGCGCTGCGGACGACGATGCGCAGGATCGGCCACCGGAACGGCGGCCATCAGTTTACGGGTATAGGGGTGCTGCGGGTTTTCAAACACGGCGCGGCGCGGGCCGATCTCGACAATACGCCCGCGATACATCACCGCCACGCGGTGGCTGATGCGCTCAACCACCGCCATGTCATGGGAGATAAACAGAAATGCGATACCCATCTCACGCTGTAGATCGAGCATCAGATTGATAATTTGCGCGCGAATCGACACATCTAGCGCCGATACCGACTCATCGGCAATCACCACTTTCGGATTGAGCGCCAGCGCGCGGGCAATACAGATGCGCTGCCGCTGGCCGCCGGAAAACTCGTGCGGATAGCGCCACGCATGCTCCGGCTCCAGCCCGACGCGTTCCAGCAGCCAGCTGACCCGCTCACGAGCGGCATCGCCCTCCAGCAGCCGATGCACGCGCAGCGGTTCCATAATCGAATAGCCCACCGTTTGCCGTGGGTCGAGGGAAGCGTAGGGGTCCTGAAAGATAAACTGGATATCGCGGCGCAGCGCCTGAAGCTTACTGCCCGTCAGCGTATCAATCCGCTGGCCGTTGAAGGTGATGCTGCCGCCCTGAGTTTCCACCAGCCGCAGCAGCGCCCGGCCGGTCGTTGATTTACCGCAGCCGGACTCCCCCACCAGGCTCAGGGTTTCGCCGGGCCATAAATCAAAGCTGACCTTTTCGACCGCATGCACCTCGCGGGTAATGCGGTTGAGAATGCCGCTACGCAGCGGGAAGCGCGCCACCAGATCGCGAACTTTCAGGATCGGTTCCCCGGGCACAACGGTGTTCTGCCCCTCCGGCGACGGGCTCTGGTTTAACAGCGGGAAGCGGCGCGGCAGCGAAGTGCCGCGCATTGCCCCCAGCCGCGGCACCGCGGCCAGCAGCGCCTGAGTATACGGGTGCTTCGGCGCGCGGAAAATCTCTTCCACGCTGCCGGTTTCCACCGCTTCGCCGCGATACATCACCAGCACGCGGTCGGCGATATCGGCGACCACCCCCATATCGTGGGTAATAAAGATAACGCCCATCGCCATCTCTTTTTGCAGGACGGCAATCAGCTGTAAAATCTGCGCCTGAATAGTCACGTCCAGCGCGGTGGTCGGTTCATCGGCAATCAGCACAGCCGGTCGGCAGGAGAGCGCCATGGCGATCATCACCCGCTGACGCATCCCGCCGGAAAGCTGATGCGGATAGCGCGAGAGCATGGCTTCCGCTTCCGGAATGCGCACCTGATCGAGCATTTTCTTCGCTTCGCGCAGGGCCTCATCATGCTTCAGGCCCTGGTGTAAGCGGATAGATTCGGCAATCTGTTCACCGATGGTGAAGACCGGATTCAGCGACGTCATCGGCTCCTGGAAGATCATCGCCATATCCGCGCCGCGCACGCCGCGCATCTCGGTTTCAGACTGTTCGCTCAGCTCAATCACCTGCCGGCTGCGACGACGCAGCAGCAGCGCATCGCTGCGCACTTCGCTGACCGCCTGGTCGAGCAGGCGCATCAGCGCCAGGGACGTCACCGACTTCCCGGAGCCGGACTCGCCGACAATCGCCAGCGTCTCGCCGCGCCGCAGGGTAAACGACAGGTCGCGGACGGCGGAAAAAGCCTGCTGCTGCTGATTGAACACGACGTTCAGGCCGCGCACCTGCAGAACATCATCGGCATCGATTTCTTGACTATGCGGCAACGCCCTTTCCTCTTATTCGCGATAAATACCAATCGTGGGCGTATCGCCCGCATAACACCAGGCCCGGTACATGCCTTCGCTATTAAACGGCAGCGCCACGTTGCCTTCTCTGTCGATGGCGATCAGGCCGCCGCTGCCGCCCAGCGCCGGAAGTTTCTCCATCACCACCCTTTCGCAGGCCTCCTGCAGGCTGAGCTGGCTATACTCCATCAGCGCCGAAATATCGTAGGCCGCGAGCGTACGTATAAACACTTCGCCGGTACCGGTACAGGAAACGGCGACGCTGGCGTTATTGGCATAGCAGCCCGCACCGGGCAGCGGGCTGTCGCCGACGCGTCCCGGTAGCTTATTGGTCATGCCGCCGGTGGAGGTCGCCGCCGCGAGGTTGCCCGCCAGATCCATCGCGACCGCGCCGACGGTGCCCATTTTGTGCCGTTCATCCAGCGGCGCGGCGTGATGATCGAGCACGATATCGTCGCCCTCCTGCGCCTGACGCAGCTGCAGCAAACGCTCGGGAGTCGAAAACAGGCTGTTATCGACCCGCGCCATACCGCGGGAAGCGGCAAACGCTTCCGCCCCCTCGCCAATCAACAGCACGTGCGGGCTTTGCTCCAGCACCAGACGCGCCGCCAGCACCGGATTACGTAAATGCTGAACCCCGGCCACGGCCCCCGCCTGTAAGCTGTAACCATCCATCACGCAGGCATCGAGCTCATGGCGGGAATCGCGGGTAAATACCGAGCCAATACCGGCGTTAAATAACGGGCACTCCTCCAGCAGCCGGACCGCTTCGGTTACCGTATCCAGCGCGCTGGCCCCAGCAGCCAGCATTTTTTGTCCACTATCGACAATCGCCGACAGCGCCGCCACGTACTCCCGCTCGCGCGCCGGCGTCATCTGCGCGCGGCTAATCGCCCCGGCCCCGCCGTGAATTGCTATAACCGCCTTACCCATTGCGCCATTCCTTAACGATAAAGTGTATAAATATCATTATCGTGCTGACTGTCCTATACAATTTTTGAATATAGAAAGAGCGGACGGTGATGTAAAGCTTGTCGCCAGATGGGTTATAGCCCGTCTCTCTTTTCTGCCATAATAGGCGTTTTCGATGTTTGCCCGCAGGAGAAACCCATGGATTTTACCGCCGGACTGATGCCGCTCGACACAGCCCTGACCCAGATGCTCACTCGTATTACGCCGCTGAATGCGACGGATACCGTACCGCTGTTGCAGGCCTTTTCGCGCGTGACCGCCCATGATCTCGTTTCGCCGCTTAACGTTCCCGGTTTTGATAACTCGGCGATGGACGGCTACGCCGTGCGCCTGGCGGATCTCACCGACGGCGCAGCGCTGCCGGTGGCCGGCAAGGCCTTCGCCGGTCAACCCTTTGACGGCGTCTGGCCCGCGGGCACCTGTATCCGCATTATGACCGGCGCGCCGGTGCCGGAAGGCTGCGACGCGGTGGTGATGCAGGAGCAGGCCGAACAAACCGATGAGGGTATCCGCTTCCTCGCCCCGGTGAAAAACGGGCAGAATATTCGTCGTCTTGGCGAAGACATCGCCCACGGCGCGGTCGTCTTCCCCGCAGGTACCCGCCTGACC
Organism: Klebsiella sp. CN_Kp113; assembly: GCF_040064585.1. Taxonomy (NCBI): domain Bacteria; kingdom Pseudomonadati; phylum Pseudomonadota; class Gammaproteobacteria; order Enterobacterales; family Enterobacteriaceae; genus Klebsiella; species Klebsiella sp. CN_Kp113. Next base: position 80,960 of record NZ_JBEAID010000009.1, read on the forward strand.
GCCGCCGAGCTGCCGGTCATCGCCTCGCTGGGGATTGCCGAGGTTGAGGTGGTGCGTAAAGTGCGGGTGGCGGTCTTCTCCACCGGCGATGAGCTCCAGCTACCGGGCCAGCCGCTGGCCGACGGGCAAATTTACGATACCAACCGCCTGGCGGTGCACCTGATGCTGCAGGAGCTGGGCTGCGAGGTCATTAACCTCGGCATTATTCCCGACGACCCGGCTAAACTGCGCGAAGCCTTTATTCAGGCTGACCAGCAGGCCGACGTGGTGATTAGCTCCGGCGGCGTTTCCGTCGGCGAGGCGGACTACACCAAAGCGATCCTCGAAGAGCTGGGGGAAATCGGCTTCTGGAAGCTGGCGATTAAGCCGGGTAAACCTTTCGCTTTCGGCAAGCTCAACCACAGCTGGTTCTGCGGCCTGCCCGGCAACCCGGTTTCCGCAACGCTGACCTTCTACCAATTGGTTCAGCCGCTGCTGGCGAAGCTGTCCGGCAACGTCGGGCAAGCTCAGCCGATGCGCCTGCGCGTTCGCGCCGCCTCCGGCCTGAAGAAATCGCCGGGCCGCCTCGATTTTCAGCGCGGCGTGCTGCAGCGCGGTCCCGACGGCGAGCTGGTGGTTAGCAGCACCGGTCACCAGGGCTCGCATATCTTCAGTTCATTCAGCCTCGGCAACTGCTTTATCGTTCTCGAACGCGAGCGCGGCAACGTGGAAGCGGGCGAATGGGTGGAAGTCGAGCCGTTTAATCATCTGTTCGGAGGGCTGTAATGGGCGTGGAGCTGAGCGATGAGGAGATGCTGCGCTATAACCGGCAGATTATTCTCCGCGATTTCGATTTTGACGGTCAGGAGCAGTTGAAAGCCTCCCGCGTGCTGGTCGTCGGCCTCGGCGGGCTGGGCTGCGCCGCCGCGCAGTATCTGGCGGCGGCAGGCGTCGGCCAGCTAACCCTGCTCGATTTCGACACCGTCTCGCTCTCCAACCTTCAGCGCCAGACGCTGCACAGCGACGACACCATCGGCCAGCCGAAGGTCGACTCCGCCCGCGCCGCGCTGGCGCGGATTAATCCCCACGTTCAGCTCACGGCGCTCAACGCGCGGCTGGAAGACGAGGCGCTGGCGGCGCAAATCGCCGCCCACGATCTGGTGCTCGACTGTACCGACAACGTCGCGATCCGTAACCAGCTCAACGCCGGATGTTTCCGCCATAAAACGCCGCTGGTCTCCGGCGCGGCGATTCGCATGGAAGGGCAAATCAGCGTCTTTACGTATCAGGAAGATGAACCCTGCTACCGCTGCCTGAGCCGCCTGTTTGGCGAAAACGCCCTCACCTGCGTCGAAGCCGGCGTCATGGCGCCGCTGGTCGGCACCATCGGTTCGCTGCAGGCGATGGAAGCGATTAAGCTGCTGGCCCGCTATGGCAGCCCGGCAACGGGAAAAATCGTCATGTACGACGCCATGCGCTGCCAGTTCCGTGAAATGAGGCTGCCGCGTAACCCTCACTGCGAGGTGTGCGGTACGCCCTGACCCTTTTCCGGCGGCGCTGTCGCCGGATGTTTTGTGACCCGCAGCGGCATTTTAACCTTCATTCTCCTTCCTCTTTCTGCTTGTTGATTTATATCAATACAACTTTCATTCGAAAGTAATTTAATCTTCATATGCAAATAAGAGGGTGAATCATGATCTTCAACATTCAGCGTTATTCAACCCATGACGGCCCGGGGATCCGCACTGTCGTCTTCCTCAAAGGGTGTTCGCTGGGCTGCCGCTGGTGCCAGAATCCGGAAAGCCGCGCCCGCACGGCGGATTTGCTGTATGACGCCCGCCTTTGCCTGGACGGCTGCGACCTCTGCCAGCAGGCTGCGCCGGAGGTGATTACCCGCAAGCTGGACGGTCTGATTATCCACCGCGAAGAGCTCACCGATGCGCATATCGGCAAATTGCGCGACTGCTGCCCGACCACGGCATTAACCGTGTGCGGCGAAGAGAAAAGCGTCGAAGAGATTATGGCCACGGTGCTGCGCGACAAACCGTTTTACGACCGCAGCGGCGGCGGCGTCACGCTTTCCGGCGGCGAGCCGTTTATGAATCCCGAACTGGCCCGACAGCTGTTTGAGGCCAGCCACAACGCGGGGATCCACACCGCGGTCGAAACCTGCCTGCACGTGCCGTGGAAATACGTCGAGCCCGCTTTGCCGTTTATCGACCTGTTTCTCGCCGACCTCAAGCACGTCAACGAAGCGATTTTCCAGCAGTGGACGGACGGCAGCGCTCGCCGGGTGCTGGATAACCTGCAGCGCGTCGCGCAGGCCGGAAAGAAAATCATCATTCGCGTGCCGCTGATCCAGGGCTTTAACGCCAACGAAAGCGATATTGCCGCCATTACCGATTTTGCCGCTGACCGTTTACAGGTTGGCGAGATCCACTTCCTGCCTTACCACACCTTAGGCATGAATAAATACCAATTACTCAGTCAGCCCTATACCGCTCCGGATAAACCGCTTGCTGCACCCGAGCTGCTCGCCTTCGCGCAGCGCTATGCTCAGAGCAAAGGTTTAACGGCGACTCTACGAGGATAACCTTATGACAACGTTGAAACTGGATACTCTGAGCCCGCGCATTCAGGCGCATAAAATGGCGCTGGTGCATATCGTTAAGCCGCCGGTTTGTACCGAGCGCGCCCTGCACTATACCGAAGCCTATCAGCAGCACCTGGATAAGCCGATCCCGGTACGCCGCGCGCTGGCGCTGGCCCATCACCTGGCGGAACGCACGATCTGGATTAAGCACGATGAACTGATCGTCGGCAACCAGGCCAGCGAAGTTCGCGCGGCGCCTATCTTCCCGGAATACACCGTTAGCTGGATCGAAAAAGAGATCGACGACCTCGCCGATCGCCCCGGCGCCGGTTTTGCCGTTAGCGAAGAGAACAAACGCGTGCTCCATGAAGTGTGCCCGTGGTGGCGCGGTCAAACCGTACAAGATCGCTGCTACGGCATGTTTACCGACGAGCAAAAAGCGCTGCTGGCGACCGGCATTATCAAAGCCGAAGGCAATATGACCTCCGGCGACGCTCACCTTGCGGTCAACTATCCGCTGCTGCTGGAAAAAGGCCTCGACGGCATGCGGGCGAAAGTCGCCGAGCGCCGTTCGCGCATTAACCTGACAGTGCTGGAAGATCTGCACGGCGAGCAGTTCCTTAAAGCCATTGATATCGTGCTGGAAGCGGTCAGCGACCACTGTAAGCGCTATGCCGGGCTGGCGCGCAATATGGCCGCGACGGAGAGCCGCGAATCCCGCCGCGACGAGCTGCTGGCGATAGCCGAAAACTGCGATATTATCGCCCACGAGCCGCCGAAAACCTTCTGGCAGGCGCTGCAGCTGTGCTATTTCATCCAGCTGATTCTGCAGATCGAATCCAACGGTCACTCGGTCTCTTTCGGCCGTATGGACCAGTATCTCTACCCTTACTATCGCCGCGACGTTGAGCTGGCGCAATCATTGGATCGCGAACACGCCATCGAGCTGCTGCACTGCTGCTGGCTGAAGCTGCTGGAAGTGAACAAAATTCGCTCCGGCTCGCACTCTAAGGCTTCCGCCGGTAGCCCGCTGTACCAGAACGTCACCATCGGCGGCCAGAATCTGGTGGACGGCAACGCGCAGGACGCGGTGAACCCGCTCTCCTACGCCATCCTGGAATCCTGCGGTCGGCTGCGTTCGACTCAACCTAACCTCAGCGTGCGCTATCACGCGGGCATGAGCAACGACTTCCTCGACGCCTGCGTGCAGGTGATCCGCTGCGGCTTCGGCATGCCGGCGTTCAACAACGATGAAATCGTCATCCCGGAATTTATCAAGCTGGGGATTGAGCCGCAGGACGCGTACGACTATGCCGCTATCGGCTGCATCGAAACCGCCGTCGGCGGTAAATGGGGCTATCGCTGCACCGGGATGAGCTTTATCAACTTCGCCCGCGTCATGCTGGCAACCCTGGAAGGCGGCCGCGACGCCACCAGCGGCCAGGTTTTCCTGCCGCAGGAACATGCGCTGTCAAAAGGCAACTTCGACAACTTTGAACAGGTTCTGGCCGACTGGGATACGCAGATCCGCTACTACACGCGCAAATCTATCGAGATTGAGTACGTGGTCGACACCATGCTGGAAGAGAACGTGCACGATATTCTCTGCTCGGCGCTGGTCGATGACTGCATCGAGCGCGCGAAGAGCATCAAGCAGGGCGGCGCGAAGTATGACTGGGTTTCCGGTCTGCAGGTCGGCATCGCTAACCTCGGCAACAGCCTGGCGGCGGTGAAGAAGCTGGTGTTCGATCAGGGCGTTATTGGCCAGCAGGAGCTGGCAAAGGCGCTGGCTGAAGACTTCGAAGGCCTGACCCACGAGCAGCTGCGCCAGCGCTTAATCAACGGCGCGCCGAAATACGGTAACGATGAAGACAGCGTGGATATGCTGCTGGCTCGCGCCTACCAGACCTATATCGACGAGCTGAAGCTGTATCATAACCCGCGCTACGGTCGCGGCCCGATCGGCGGCAACTACTACGCCGGCACCTCGTCCATCTCCGCCAACGTGCCGTTTGGCGCCCAAACGATGGCGACGCCGGATGGCCGTAAAGCGCACTCGCCGCTGGCGGAAGGGGCCAGCCCGGCCTCCGGTACCGACCATCTCGGGCCGACAGCGGTAATCAGCTCGGTGGGCAAACTGCCGACCGGCTCAATCCTCGGCGGCGTACTGCTTAACCAGAAGCTGAACCCGGCCACGCTGGAGAACGAATCCGATAAGCAGAAACTGATGGTGCTGCTGCGCACCTTCTTCGAGGTGCATAAAGGCTGGCATATTCAGTACAACATCGTGTCGCGCGAGACGCTGCTGGAAGCGAAGAAGCACCCAGACCAGTATCGTGATTTAGTGGTCCGCGTGGCCGGTTACTCGGCGTTCTTTACCGCCCTGTCGCCGGATGCTCAGGACGATATTATCGCCCGTACCGAGCATACGCTGTAAATCTCATCCCCCGGCTTGCGCTACGCTTAGCCGGGCTACAGGTTCGAAGCCGTTTGCGGGCCGGTAGCCCGGGTAAGGCGTTTACGCCGCAATCCGGGGTTTTCTGCTGCACAGAGGTGAACGCAAACTTTCATTCGAAATAAATTTGTGCTCCCCATCACATTGTAATTAGAATGTTACTGGTCGAAGTTAAGCCAGGAGCATGTGTTATGACCGTTAAAGTTATCGTCACCGATATGGACGGAACTTTTCTCAATGACGCCAAGCAGTATGACCGCTCGCGTTTTCTCGCGCAGTTTGCGCAACTCCAGCAGCAGGGTATTGAGTTCGTGGTCGCCAGCGGCAACCAGTACTACCAGCTGATCTCTTTTTTCCCGGAAATCCGTGACCAAATCTCCTTTGTTGCCGAGAACGGCGCGCTGGTTTACGAACGCGGTCAACAGCTGTTCCACGGCGAACTCACCCGTCATGAATCCCAGGTCGTCATCGGCGAACTGCTGAAAGACCCGCAGCTCAACTTCGTCGCCTGCGGCCTCAAGAGCGCTTACGTCAGCGAGCGCGCGCCCGAGGCGTTTGTCACCCTGATGTCAAAGCACTACCATCGCCTGCAGCGCATTAGCAGCTATCATGACATCGACGACACGCTGTTTAAGTTTTCCCTGAACCTGCCGGATAGCGAAATCCCGCAGCTTATCGACAAACTGCACGTCTCGCTGGACGGCATCATGAAGCCGGTCACCAGCGGCTTCGGCTTCGTCGATTTGATTATCCCCGGCCTGCATAAAGCCAACGGCATCAGCCGCCTGCTGAAGCGCTGGAACATCTCGCCGCAGGCCTGCGTAGCCATTGGCGACAGCGCTAACGATACGGAAATGCTCAAGCTGGTGAAATACTCTTTCGCGATGGCCAACGCCGCCGAAAGCATCAAAGCGGTGTCGCGTTTTGCCACCGATGATAACAACCACGACGGCGCGCTGAACGTCATTCAGGCCGTCCTCGACCACACCGCCCCGTTCAACGAGTAACGCCACCCGGGGTTTACCGCCCCGGCTTCCCGTTTTGTGCACCTCCGCATAATTTTAAACTTGCATTAACTTAATTTTAACTTAAATTATCATATGTAAGATAAATTACTTTCGAATGAAAGATGAGAGGTCATTATGGCTGTTACCCATACCTGTGAAACTTTACCCGCCGACCCCAAAGCGGCCATCCGCCGGATTAAACAGGAGCTGCGGGCGCAAATTGGCGACGTGCAGGCGGTGTTCGATCGGCTGACGGCGCGTATCTCCGCGCGTCTGGAAGAGATTGACGCCCTTAAGGCCAGCGGTCAGGACGTCTGGCCAACGATCCCGTTCGCCGATATTGCCCGGGGCCAGGTCACGGAAGCCCAGCGCGAGCTCATCAAGCGTCGCGGCTGCGCCGTTATCAAGGGCCATTTTTCTCGCGAACAGGCGCTGGCGTGGGACAACGCAATGCTCGAGTATCTCGACCGCAACCATTTCGATGACGTTTATAAAGGTCCCGGCGATACCTTTTTCGGGTCGCTGGAAGCTTCGCGCCCGGAAATCTATCCGATTTACTGGTCCCAGGCGCAGATGCAGGCGCGACAGAGCGATGAAATGGCCGCCGTGCAGTCGTTCCTCAACCGTCTGTGGACCTTTAACCGCGACGGCAAACAGTGGTTCGACCCGGACGTCAGCGTCATTTACCCGGACCGCATTCGCCGCCGCCCGCCGGGAACCACCTCGAAAGGTCTGGGGGCGCATACCGATTCCGGCGCCCTGGAGCGCTGGCTGCTGCCGGCCTATCAGAAAGTGTTTGCCGACGTGTTTAACGGCAACATTGATGCTTACGACCCGTGGGACGCGGCGCACCGCACCGAAGTCGAAGAGTATACGGTCGACAACACCACCAAATGCTCGGTGTTCCGCACCTTCCAGGGGTGGACCGCGCTCTCCGATATGATCCCCGATCAGGGCCTGCTGCACGTGGTGCCGATCCCGGAAGCGATGGCTTACGTGCTGCTGCGTCCGCTGCTCGACGATGTCCCGGAAGATGAGCTGTGCGGCGTCGCGCCGGGCAAGGTGCTGCCGATTTCGGAAAAATGGCACCCGCTGCTGATCAAAGCCTTAAGCTCTATTCCGGCGCTGAATGCGGGCGATTCGGTATGGTGGCACTGCGACGTGATCCACTCGGTCGCGCCGGTGGAAAATCAGCAGGGCTGGGGCAACGTGATGTATATTCCCGCCGCACCAATGTGCGAGAAAAACCTCGCCTACGCGCAGAAGGTCAAAGCGGCGCTGGCGCGCGGCGCTTCGCCGGGAGATTTCCCCCGCGAGGATTATGAAAGCGACTGGGAAGGCCGCTTTACGCTGGATGACTTAAATATCCACGGTAAGCGCGCGTTGGGGATGGCGAATTAATCATCATATAACCCCTTCGCTTCAACGGCGGTACGGCGGTTACCGGCGCGTATCCGCCGCACCGAATCGCGTACCGCCAGCGTCCCATGCAGGAGTAACGCGCCGTGCGGCGCATCGGGACGGATCAGTCTCTGCTGTAATAGATGTACCGCTTCAACCCCTAATTCATCGCGTGGGACGTGGACGGCGGTTAGCGGTACATCCTGGATCGCCGCCAGGTTAAAGCCGTCGATGCTCATGACGGAAACATCCTGCGGGACGCGCAAACCGCGTTTTTGTAATGCGGCGATCGTGCCTGCCGCCATAAAATCACCGCCCACCAGAAATGCCGTCGGCAGCGGGCCATCGCCGCGCTGATCCAGCCACTCCCCGACTTTTTCCTCGGTATCCCTGGCGCTGAAGTTGGCCACAGCGAGTAAATCCCTGCCGTCAACGAAACGGAGATTCCGCGCCCGCCATGCCTGCTTAATGCCCAGCAGACGCAGCTCCATGGTATAGCGGCGCAGGCACATCACGTTCATGATCGCCTGATGCCCCATCTCAAACAGATACCGGGCGGCGAACTGGCCGATCAGCCGATGATCCGGCGCGACGGAGGGTAAACGCATTCCCGCGTCGTGGCAGTTAATCATCACGCAGGGCTTCGCCAGATCGGCCGCCAGATCGTGAATATGCGGATCGTCGATACCCAGTAAAATCGCGGCCTGGGTCGATGCTTCATGCATGCGCTGCAAAAACAAATTGGCATCGCTGTCGTTCTCTTCCAGCGCGCAATAGCGCAGGTGTACCTCATGCGGCATAAGGGCGCAATTGATGCTTTGAATCACCCGATAGTAGTAAATATCCGTGCGTTCATCGAAAGCGCGCTGAGGGGCAAAGACCACCAGATTATTGAGCAGCATTCGCCCGGCGGCGATACCCTCCATCACGCCCAGCTCGCGGGCGCAATCCAGTACCCTCTGGCGAGCCCTGGCGCTGGTATTTGCTTTTCCCGCCAGCACCCGCGATACCGTGCTCACCGACAGCCCGGTACGCGCCGCAATTTCGCTCACTTTCAGCTTTTTGTCCATTTTGTGATCGCGCTCTACTTTGCTCATGAAAAAATTTTCATATTGAGAATGTGAATATTTTTAAGCGATTTGGCGATGTCATACTGCGATCTGGATCGTTCCATGAAAATATTTGCAGAATTGTCGCTATTGCCCGCTCGCATTCTCCCTTAGCCTGAATTGGTCCAACACCTTTGAGATTAGTCAACCAATAGTGTCGAGACATCAACCTTAACAAACAACGAAATAGAAAATTTTAGCGACAACTCAACAAGCGGGTTGGTCAATTTTCCCTACTACATGTCTCGTGGAGAGTTCTATGAGCCAAGGCCTCAATAATGATATGGCGGTCAGTAAATCGCGCCGCATAGTGAAGAACCTGCGCTGGTGGATGCTGGTGCTGTTTTTACTCGGCGTCACCGTTAACTACATCACGCGTAATTCGTTGGGGATTATCGCCCCGGAACTAAAAACCTCCCTGGGTATTACCACTGAACAGTACTCATGGATAGTCGGCGCTTTTCAGCTGGCGTACACCATTTTCCAGCCGCTCTGCGGCTGGCTTATCGACGTTATTGGCCTCAAGCTCGGCTTTATGATCTGCGCCACCCTGTGGGCCATCGCCTGCATCGCCCATGCCGGGGCGGGGAGCTGGCTGCACCTGGCGATTCTGCGCTTTTTCATGGGCGGCGCTGAGGCGGCGGCAACGCCAGCCAACGCCAAAACGCTGGGTGAGTGGTTTCCAAAATCCGAGCGGCCGATCGCGGCAGGCTGGGCGGGCGTCGGCTTCTCCGTGGGCGCCATGCTGGCGCCGCCGATTATCTACTTCGCACACGCTTCGTTCGGCTGGCAGGGGGCATTCATGTTCACCGGCGCGCTGGCGCTGCTGTGGGTCGTGCTGTGGTGGGCGTTCTATCATAACCCGGAAAAACACCCTAACCTCGGTAAAGCTGAGCTGGCGCTGATCCAGCAGGACAATGAAGCGCCACCGGTCAAACTGCCCTTCTTTACCGCGCTAAAAACCGTATCGAAAAACAAGCGCTTCTACGGTATCGCCATTCCGGCCTTTATGGCTGAGCCCGCCTGGGCGGTGCTGAGCTTCTGGGTACCGCTCTACCTGGCGAAAGAGCACGGCATGGATTTAAAACAAATCGCCATGTTTGCCTGGCTGCCGTTTCTGGCGGCCGACCTCGGCAGCGTCGCCAGCGGCTATCTGACCAAACTGTATACCCGCTGGTTCGGCTGTTCGCGGGTGAACTCGGTGGTCGCCAGCTCCGTCACCGGCGCCTTCCTGATGATTTCGCTCGCCACCGTGGCGATCACCCGCGATCCCTATATCACCATCGTGCTGATTTCGATAGGCGGCTTCGGCCACCAGATCATCTCCTGCATGCTCAGCGCGCTGGTGGTGGAGTCGTTCGATAAAGGACAGATGGCGACCGTGAACGGGATGCGCGGCTCCGCCGCCTGGATCGCCAGCTTTCTGTTCTCGCTGTTGATTGGCGTCACCGCCGACAAAATCGGCTTCAACCCGCTATTTATCGCCATGGGGTTCTTTGACCTGATTGGCGCGGTATTCCTGGTGGCATTTATTGCTGAACGTCGCGCAAAACGCGCCTGAGAGTGGATGTAAAAAATGAAGACTTTGAAAAACTGGACTTTGCACCAACGGCTGGACCACCACGTTGAGCTGATCGTAGACGGCCAGCACACCCTGTGTCTGTACGTGCTGGAAGAGAATATGTTCCGCGTGCTGCTAAAGCGGCACGGCCAGCTGGCGCTGGATCGCACCTGGAGTATCGCTCCCCAGCAGGACGTGCCGTGGGAAGGACGCCCGCGCGAAGATTTGAGCGGCTTTAGCCTCCCCGCCTGGCAGCTCACGGAGCATAGCGATACCCTGAGCATCGCCACCGACCAGCTGCGCGTCACCGTCCACCAGCCGCTGTGGCTGGAATGGAGCTATCGCGATGAGGCCGGCGAGTGGCAGCCGCTGGTTAACGACCGCCCCACCAGCGCCTACCTGGCGAATGCCCACGGCGACGGCGTTGCCCACTACCTGAGCCGACGCAAAGACGAACGCTTCTACGGTCTGGGCGAAAAAGCCGGCGATCTGCAGCGTAACGGGAAGCGCTATGAGATGCGTAACCTCGACGCCATGGGCTATAACGCGGCAAGCACCGACCCGCTGTACAAACATATTCCGTTTACCATCGCGCAGCGTAGCGATGTCAGCTACGGTCTGTTTTACGACAACCTGAGCAGCTGCTGGCTGGATCTCGGCAACGAAATCGATAATTACCATACCGCCTATCGCCGCTGGCAGGCGGAAGCCGGCGACATCGATTACTATCTTTTTTCCGGCAAACGGGTACTGGATATCACCAAAGCATTCGTACGCCTGACCGGCAAAACGCTGTTCGGACCGAAATGGAGTCTCGGCTACAGCGGTTCGACGATGCACTACACCGACGCGCCGGATGCGCAAAACCAGCTGATGAACTTCATCCGCCTGTGTGATGAACACGCCATACCGTGCGATTCGTTCCAGCTCTCTTCCGGCTATACCTCGATTGACGGCAAGCGCTACGTCTTTAACTGGAACAACGACAAGGTGCCGCAGCCGAAGGTGATGAGCCAGGCCTTCCACGATGCCGGACTGAAGCTCGCCGCCAATATTAAGCCCTGCCTGCTGCAGGACCATCCGCGCTATAACGAGGTCGCGGAGCGCGGGCTTTTTATCCGCGATTCACAGGCGGATGCTCCCGAGCGCTCCAGCTTCTGGGATGACGAAGGGTCGCACCTTGACTTTACCAACCCGCAGACCGTCGCCTGGTGGCAGGAAGGCGTGACAACCCAGCTGCTGGAGATGGGTATCGACTCCACGTGGAACGATAATAACGAGTATGAAGTCTGGGACGGCGAAGCCCGCTGTTACGGGTTTGGCGAGGAAATTGCCATTAAACATATTCGCCCGGTCATGCCGCTGCTGATGATGCGCGCGTCGCTGGAGGCTCAGCAGCGCTTTGCGCCGCACAAACGACCGTACCTGATCTCTCGCTCCGGCTGCGCCGGGATGCAGCGCTACGTCCAGACCTGGAGCGGCGATAACCGTACCAACTGGGATACGCTGCGCTATAACACCCGCATGGGGCTGGGAATGAGCCTCTCCGGGCTGTTCAACGTCGGACACGATGTTGGCGGCTTCTCTGGCGATAAACCGGACCCGGAGCTGTTCGTGCGCTGGGTACAAAACGGCGTTATGCATCCGCGCTTTACCATTCACTCGTGGAATGACGACCAGACGGTCAACGAAGCCTGGATGTACCCGGAAGTCACGCCGGCTATCCGTTCAGCCATTGAGCTGCGCTATCGTCTGCTGCCGTACCTCTATACGCTGCTGTGGCAGGCTCACGCCGACGATGAACCGATGCTGCGTCCGACCTTCCTCGATCACGAACACGATCCGCGGACGTTTGCCGAATGCGACGACTTCCTGCTGGGTCGCGATCTGCTGGTCGCCAGCGTCGTCGAACCCGGCGCGCGTCAGCGCCGCGTCTGGCTGCCGGCCAATCAGGACGGCTGGTACGACTTTGATAGCCACCAGTGGTTCGCGGGAGGCCAGTGGATCGTCCTTGATGCGCCGCTGGAAAAACTGCCGCTGCTGGTTCGCGCCGGAGCAGGCCTGCCGCTGAGCGAGCGTATCCGCCACGTCGATGCGCAAAAAGACGATTGCCGCGAGCTGAAGCTGTTCCCGCTGAAGGGCGTGGGGACCCGTTGCGGCCTGCTGTTTGAAGATGATGGCGAAAGCTGGAGCTACCAGAATGGCCATGCGCTGTGGGTAGAATGGGAAATGGTTTGCGATAGCGCCAGCATCAACCTGAAGGTGAACGCGCGCGGCGATTATCGTCCGGCGTGGAAAGCGCTGAAGGTGTCGTTGCCGGCGGGGGAAAAACGCAGGCTGCTGGTGAACGGTGAAGAAAGGAGCGAGTGGCGAGTGTAGCCCTCACCTTTTTCGCGCTGCCTCCAGGGAATTCAGCCACTCTGCGAACTGCTCCCGGGGGCGGCGCTTGACGCGCCTTGCCCGGGCTACAGGTTCACCGCCGTCTGTGGGCCGGTAGCCCGGATAAGGCGCTGCAGCGCCGCAATCCGGGACAGACAACAGGAATATTATTCGATACCTTTGCTGCGCAGATAATCTTCGTAGTTACCGGTGAAGTCCACAACGCGCTCCGGCGTAATTTCAATCACTCGGGTCGCCAGCGAGCTCACAAACTCACGGTCGTGGGAAACAAAGATCAGGGTGCCCTGATACATCTCCAGCGCCATGTTCAGCGATTCGATCGATTCCATATCCAGGTGGTTGGTTGGTTCATCCATCACCAGGATATTCGGTTTTTGCATCATCAGCTTACCGAAAAGCATGCGGCCTTTTTCGCCACCGGAGAGCACTTTCGCCGGCTTCTTGATATCGTCCTGACTGAACAGCAGACGACCCAGGATGCTGCGCACCGCCTGCTCATCATCGCTTTCCTGCTTCCACTGGCTCATCCACTCGAATACCGTCAGATCGTTTTCAAACTCATATTCATGATCCTGCGCGTAGTAGCCAATCTGCGCGTTCTCAGACCATTTAACGGTACCGTTATCGGGCGTCAGATCGCCGACCAGGGTTTTCAGCATCGTGGATTTACCCACGCCGTTGGCGCCCAGAATGGCAAGCTTCTCCCCCACTTCCAGCAGCAGATTGACGTTTTTAAACAGCGGGCCGTTATCGAAGCCTTTCGCCAGCGCTTCCACTTCCAGGGCGTTACGGAACAGCTTCTTATCCTGCTCAAAGCGAATGAACGGGTTCTGACGGCTGGACGCTTTCACTTCGTCCAGCTTAATTTTGTCAATCTGACGGGCGCGCGAGGTCGCCTGGCGAGATTTAGAGGCGTTGGCGCTAAAGCGGCTGACGAATGATTGCAGATCGGCAATCTGCGCTTTTTTCTTGGCGTTGTCCGCCAGCAGACGTTCGCGCGCCTGGGTCGCCGCGGTCATGTACTCATCGTAGTTGCCCGGGTAAACGCGCAGCTCGCCGTAATCCAGATCCGCCATGTGGGTACAGACCATATTCAGGAAGTGACGGTCGTGCGAAATGATGATCATGGTGCTGTCGCGATCGTTGAGGGTCTGCTCCAGCCAGCGGATGGTGTCGATGTCCAGGTTGTTCGTCGGTTCATCAAGCAGCAGAATGTCCGGGTTAGAGAACAGCGCCTGCGCCAGCAGCACGCGCAGCTTCCAGCCGGGAGCGACTTCGCTCATCGGGCCGTAATGCTGTTCAACCGGGATGCCGACGCCGAGCAGCAGTTCGCCGGCGCGCGCTTCAGCGGAGTAACCGTCCATCTCGCCGTACAGCACTTCCAGGTCAGCCACTTTGTAGCCATCTTCTTCGCTCATCTCCGCCAGGGAGTAGATACGATCGCGCTCCTGCTTCACTTCCCACAGCTCGCCGTGGCCCATAATGACCGTATCCAGCACGCTGAACTCTTCAAACGCAAACTGATCCTGACGCAGCTTACCGATACGCTCGTTCGGATCGAGGGAGACGTTGCCCAGCGTCGGCTCAAGATCGCCGCCGAGGATCTTCATAAAGGTGGATTTGCCGCTACCGTTGGCGCCAATCAGGCCGTAACGGTTGCCGCCGCCAAATTTGACGGAAATATTTTCGAACAGCGGCTTACTGCCGAACTGCATGGTGACGTTGCTGGATACTAGCACGGGGTTATCCTGAAAATAGAGAATGAGAAGTGTGATGAACCAGACATTATGCCAGCAAATGCTTCACTTTTCACGGGGCGTTATAAAATCATCAATGACGCCTGTGTTAGGGTCATGTCATATTGCGCGGTTACACTGCTTAATGCGTAATTTTTTACCTTAATCTGGAAGGAACCTATGACCACACTCTCCCGCCATCCGGCTTTCTTATCGCTGCAGGGCGGTATCAACTTTCGTGACCTGGGCGGCCAGCGTACCGCCGACGGCCGTCGCGTGCGTACCGGGAAATTATTCCGCTCCGGCTCGCTGCATATGATGACGGCAGATGACCTCACCCATCTGGACGCGATCCCGCTTAGCCGAGTGATTGATTATCGCGATCCGGGCGAAGTGAATCGCAGCCCCGATAAGCTGAACGAAGCGGCTCACTACCTCAACGCCCCGGCGAATCCGCACGTTCGCGACGTCAACGCCAAAGTCACCGAGCTCAACGCCGCCACCCTGAACGTCCTTAACGGCGAGCAGTTTATGCTGGCGCTCTACCGCCAGCTGCCGTTCAATAACGCCGCTTATCGCCAGCTGGCCGGTTGGCTGATGGAGCCTTTCGACGGCGCGCTGCTGCAGCACTGCGCGGTGGGAAAAGACCGCACCGGCGTTGGCTGCGCGTTGACGCTGTTCGCCCTCGGCTGCGATCGTCATACGGTCATGGAGGAATATCTGCTCACCCAGGGCATGCTGACGCAGGTCGAAGATTTCATGCTCCAGTCCCTCGGCAATGCGCTGACCCCCCGCGGCCGGCAGAACCTGGCGGAAATGATGACGGTGCATGAGTCCTACCTTGCCGCCGCACTTTCGCAAATCGACGAACGCTACGCCAGCGTCGATGCCTGGCTGGAGAAAGAGTATCAGCTCACGCCGCAGGCGCGAGAAGCGCTCCAGTCGCGGCTTCTGGAGGGGTAATCCCCTCCCGTTTTCAGGCTGCAGAGCCCGCGTTGACGGGCTACACTCAGGGTCACAGGAAAAAAATGTGATTTCGTACACATCTCATTTACCTGTTTGCCGGAAAGCACATATAATGCGCTCCCATCGACTTCCTGTTTAAACTGACAAAGGCCTGTGCGGCATTAACATCGCCCACGACATAAAGATTATGAAATTATCAACACTCTTCGCGGCAGCCTTCGCCATCGTGGGCTTTTGCAACACAGCTTCTGCTGTAACCTACCCTCTGCCCACCGACGGCAGCCGTCTGATTGGCCAGAACCAGGTGATCACCATTCCGGAAGGCAACAAGCAGCCGCTGGAATATTTCGCCGCTGAATACCAGATGGGTTTATCCAACATGCTGGAAGCCAACCCGGGCGTGGACACCTTCCTGCCGAAAGGCGGCACCGTGCTGAATATCCCGCAGCAGCTGATCCTGCCGGACACCGTGCATGAAGGTATCGTCATCAACAGCGCGGAAATGCGCCTCTACTACTATCCGAAAGGCACCAACACCGTCATCGTGCTGCCGATCGGTATCGGCCAGTTAGGCAAAGACACGCCGATCAACTGGGTGACGAAAGTTGAGCGTAAAAAAGCCGGTCCGACCTGGACGCCTACCGCCAAAATGCACGCTGAATATGCCGCAGCCGGTGAACCGCTGCCGGCCGTTGTTCCTGCCGGCCCTGATAACCCGATGGGCCTGTACGCGCTGTATATCGGCCGCCTGTACGCTATTCACGGTACCAACGCTAACTTCGGCATCGGCCTGCGCGTCAGCCACGGCTGCGTGCGTCTGCGTAACGACGATATCAAATTCCTGTTTGAAAACGTGCCGGTCGGCACCCGCGTTGAGTTTATCGATGAGCCGGTAAAAGCCACTACCGAGCCTGACGGCAGCCGCTTCATTGAAGTTCACAACCCGCTGTCCACCACGGAAGAGCAGTTCCAGGGCGGCGAAATCGTGCCGATTAACCTGACCAAATCAGTACAGGCGATTACCAGCCAGACTGACGTAGACCAGAGCGTGGTCGATCAGGCGATCCAGAACCGTTCCGGTATGCCGGTGCGTCTGAACTAAAACGCATCGCACAGAGTGGCGGGCCCGGTGCCCGCCATTTTTTTATCCGTTATTGACCAGAATAATTCCGCCGTGGTCGTAGCGATAGTGGCAATGGGCATACTCCAGCGGCGTACCGTCCTCCAGATAGATCACCTGCTCCACCTCCAGCACCGGGTCGCTCGCTTCGCAGTTGAGATGCTCCCTGTCCAGCGCCTGCGGTTTCATCGCCCGCACCACCCGATACGATCCCATCATCTTCAGCCCCAGCGTCTCCTGCACGTAGCGAAATACCGAGCTTTCGAGATGCGTTTTATTCAGGCCAGGCACCAGCGCAACGGGCATCACGGTGAGGTCCAGCGACACGGGTTCCTCGTTGAGCAGCCGCAGGCGGACGAAATCATAGACCGGGGCATCGGCGTCAATCAGCAACGAGCTTTGCTCTTTTTCCGACGGAAAACGCAGCTCGAAGCGAATCACCCGGCTGGTCACTTCCCCTACATGCTCCCAGGTTTTGGTGGCGCCAAAATAGTCGCTGCCGGGCAGCTCCCACTGCGAAAGCTGGAGGAAGTTTTTGCGCACGAAGGTTCCCTGCCCCTTACGGGTGTAGATAAGGCCTTCGACAATCAGCTGGCGCATCGCCTGCTGGATGGTCATCCTGCTGGTGCTGAACTCCGCCGCTAAGGCGAACTGGTCGGGTAACGGCGCGCTGGCGGGATACTGCCGGCTGATAATACGTTTTTTGATTTCCCGCGCGATACTCAGATATTTGGCCGTCATTCCCGGATCCTTTTACGTGTCTGATAGTGGCTGGCGGGCAGAATATACCATCTGCCCGCGCGAGGCGCCGCTACATCTCTTCGCCGTGACTGCGGATGGCCCGCTTCAGCCAGGCATAGCTTTTCTTCGGGACGCGCTTAAGGTCCTTAAGGTCGTGGTTTTCACGGTTCACGTAGACAACCCCGTAGCGCTTGCGCATATCTCCCTGCGAACTGAGAATATCGATTAACCCCCAGCCCAGATAGCCAATCACCCGCGCGCCGTCCTCAAACATCGCCTCTTTCATGGCGTTGATATGGTCGCGATGATAGGCGATGCGGTAATCGTCAGCGACCGGATTTTCGCCGTCCCAGGACTCAATCACCCCGATGCCGTTTTCAATCGGGAATACCGGCAGACGCCAGTCGTTGTAGTAGCGGGTAATGATGGTGCGAAAGCCCAGCGGGTCAATCTGCCAGCCCCACTCGGTGGCCTGCAGAAAGTCATTCTTTTTATCGCCAAACCGCATGTAGTGGTTCACCGGCGTGCCCGGCGGGATCGGGTCGCTATCCAGCGCCTTGCTGGCGTAGTAGCTAAAGGCCAGATAGTCGATTTTAACCTGCGCCATCAGCGCCAGATCCTCTGCGCGGTAGATATCCGCAAAGCCTTCGCGGGCGACAACGTGCATGACCTCCGGGCTGTAGCCCTCTCCGGCGAAGGCGCGCAGCAGGTTCTGGTTTAAAAACTCATCGAGCTGCTGGGCGCAAAGGATATCGCGCGGTTTGCAGGTCGCCGGATAGACCAGCGCGTGGGCCAGCATGCCGCCCATCAGGCACTGCGGCTTCGCCTGGTGCAGATACTGCGTCAGGTGCACGTGGGCCATCATCACGTGGTGCTGGATCTGATACAGCTCGCGCAGGGTCTTCTCGCCGCGCATATAGCCTGAAATCAGAAACGCGTCCGGCATGTGGTAGAGGTTCTGTTCATTAAAGGTCAGCCACCACTTCACCTTGTCGCCAAAGCAGTCGATCATCTTCTGCCCGTAACGAATAAAGGCTTCCATCACCCGACGGTCGGTAAAACCGTTGTAGCGTTCAGCCAGCGACAGCGGCATATCGAAGTGATAGAGGCAGATCATCGGCTCAATGCCGCGGGCAAGCAGTTCATCGATAAACTGGTGATAAAAGGCGATACCTTCTTCATTGAACTCACCGTCGCCTTCCGGGCAAACGCGGCTCCAGGCAATCTGGAAGCGGTAGCAGTTCATGCCCAAATCCTGCATCAGGTCGAAGTCTTCCCGGTAGCGGTGGTACGAGTCGGTTGCCACCTTCCAGTCGGACGCAAATTCCGCCGGCTGGCGGATATCGTAAACCGACATCCCCTTCCCGCCCTCATTCCACGCCCCTTCGGTTTGCATACTGGAAACCGAGTTACCCCATAAAAAATCTGCCGGTAGTGTTCTGTTCATCGCTCGCACCTATGACTAGTCATATTAATTTCATGACTAGTCATATAAACGAAATTCTCCCGTCAGGCAAAGTCCAGGATCGCGTTTTGTGAGCGCAACGGATAAAAAAACCGGATCGCGAAACAGACGATCCGGCGTGCAAGAGAGGAAGTTACTGCTGGGCGAGCTGGTCGCGGCGGTATTCGCCCTGGCGCTCCAGCATCCAGCCCGGATACTCTCGCGGCAGCGCGCTGACCGCGTCAAGCCGCGCCAGTTCATCATCATTCAGGGCAATGCTGGTCGCCGCGAGGTTATCGGCGAGCTGCTCAGCGCGCTTCGCGCCAATAATCACGCTGCTTACCGCCGGCTGATGCAGCAGCCAGGCCAGCGCGATTTGCGCCACCGAAACACCCTTCGCATCGGCAATCTCGCGCATCACATCAATGCAGTCAAAAGCCCGCGCTTTATTCACCGGCGGGAAATCAAACTCCTGACGGCGGCCGCCGCTCGCCGAGTGCCCATCGCGATCGTACTTACCGCTGAGCAGCCCTCCCGCCAGCGGGCTCCAGACCATCAGGCCCAGGCCTTCGCTCTGCATCATCGGCACCAGCTCGCGCTCCAGATCCCGGCCGGCAAGAGTGTAGTAAGCCTGCAACGAGGCAAAACGCGCCAGCCCCAGACGTTCGGAAATGCCCAGCGCTTTGACTATCTGCCATGCCGCCCAGTTCGACACGCCGATATAGCGGACGTGGCCGTGCTGCACCAGGTTATCCAGCGCATACAGCGTCTCTTCGATCGGGGTCGCCGGATCGAAGCCATGGAGTTGATAGAGATCGATATGATCGAGCTGCAGGCGACGCAGGCTCTCCTTCACGCTGCCGATGATGTGATAGCGCGAACTGCCGCGCGAGTTCACGCCTGCGGTGCCGGTTTCGCCAAACACTTTGGTCGCCACGACGACGTTTTCACGCGGCACTTTCAGATTCTTCAGCGCCTGGCCGGTAATCTCTTCCGAGCGCCCTTCTGAATAGACGTCAGCGGTGTCGATGAAGTTGATGCCCGCATCCAGCGCGCTGCCCACCAGCTGCTCTGCCTCCGCCTGGCGCAGCTGCCCCACTTTCCCCCACAGGCCGCCTTCGCCGCCGAAGGTCATGGTGCCGAGGCACAGCTCAGAGACAAAAAGGCCGGTATGGCCCAGTTTTTGATAACGCATAGGACTCTCCTTCAATCAGGGTGATTCACCATCGTGAATAACGTTATACCCCGGAAAAGGAGAGCGCGAATGTGGCGTTTCTGTCCGTTTCTTGCCCAATTCTCTGAAAATCAGAGCTGCAGCAATCCGTACCCTACCAGCGCGGCCCACAGCAGCATGGGCAGAGAGTAGATATGGAAACGCCACCAGATACGGCGATCGCCAGCCATGCGCAGCGCAATCAGGTTTGCCAGAGAGCCCGGCAGCAGGCCGAACCCGCCGACGTTTACCGCCCAGGCCAGCAGCACCGATGGTGGAACGTAATTGAGCAGCAAAATGGTCGCCGGGACGTTGCTGATAAACTGCGACAGGCCAATCGACGTCAGCCACAATCCGCCTGCCGAGAGCTGGCCGACGCCGTTAAGCGCATGCTGGAGAGCCGGTAGCTGGGTCAACAGGTGAACGTCAATAAACATCGCCATGAAGACCAGCAGCAGCGTCCAGTCGACGTGGATAATGACCGCCCGCGCCAGCAGCAAAAAACCCAGCGCGATCAGTGCCAGTCCCCACAGCTCCTGCTTCAGCTCTAAGGCGGCTAAAAAGACCCCATAAAACGCCAGGCAGCTCCAGACCAGCTTTGGCCGCCAGGAGGGCGCCCTGTCGCTACTCTGATAGTCGAGACGCTTCGCGGGGAAACAGAACCAGCACAGCGCCAGCAGGGTGAGCATCATCGCTGCCGCCAGCGGCAGCATCTGGCCGATAAAGGCCGGAAAGGAGAGGCCCGAGCGCCCCCAGAGAAGAATGTTTTGCGGGTTACCGATGGGCGTTAACAACGACCCGGCGTTCACCGCCAGCGCTTCAAAAATGATGAGACGGCTTGTCGGGATGGCGCACCATTTTTTCAGAGTCAGCGTGAGCGGCACGACGATGAACAGCGCCACGTCGTTGGTTAAGAAGGTGGATAGCAGCGCGGCCGCCAGCACCATAAAGATGGCCAGCTGGCGCTCGGTCACAAAGCGGCGCGCCATTTTGCGACCTATTACGTCAAAATAGCCGCTCAGTTCAATACCTTTGGTCAGTAGCATCAGCCCGCTAAGGGTGATAATCGTATGCCAGTCAATGGCGTGTAGCCAGCCTGCAGGGGCAAACGGAACAAAAAAGCTTAAAACAACGCCGACGATCAGCAGCAGATGCAAAAAACGGTCGCGGATTAGCGACTGAACAAAGACGAGGTTCATTCTCCCGGTGACCCCTGCTTGAGGGTAAACTGTTTAAACATCGCCAGCGTCTCTTCGCTGACGTGGTGCTCCATGCCTTCGGCGTCGCGACGCGCAATTTCCGGGCTAACGCCGATCACCAGTAAAAAGTTTTCGACGATCTGGTGGCGTTCGCGGCTTTCATGCGCCAGCTTCTCACCTTCCGGGGTTAAAAAGATCCCCCGCCATGGGATCTGTTCGATCAGCCCGACGCTGGCCAGTCGTTTTAACATTTTCGCAACCGTTGGCTGCGACACCCCAAGACGCGCGGCCATGTCCACCTGACGGGCTTCCCCCACTTCCATAATCAGATCGGAGATCAGCTCCACGTAGTCATCAATCAGCTCCCGACGATGCGCCTCGCGCACCTGACGAAACCCCTCAACGTGTTCTTCGACATTCACTAGCTGCGTCACTTTTTTTGTTATTGGCTTACCTGCGCGACGGTTCATTGTGCTTCCTCATTCCTGTGACGCATCAAGCATCATATAAAAGGATCCCTATTGTAATGGATCGCGCACAGAGAACAAAAAATTAACGTTTTAGCCATAGCTATAAAATATAGCCTGTGCTATATCTGTATGTAATACACACATCCTTCAAGGAGTGAAGGACGAAGTTACAGGAGGTCGAGATGAATGAATTCAAGAGGTGTTTAAACGTGTTTACCCATTCTCCTTTTAAAGTACGGTTAATGCTTGTCGGTATGCTGTGCGATCTGATCAACGGCAAGCCCCAGCAGGATAAACCCAACAACTAATGCGGCGTCGCGGTACGCCGCTTCATTTTTCTGTCATAATTCCCCGTCAAACTGGCTGATTACTCAGCGCTACGGCAACTTTTTTCAAGTTTTGTAAGCTTCCTCCCAAAACAATCCGTTATGGATGGTTGACCTTAACATTTGCAAGCCCTATCTTTTGTCAGCCCTGCCACTACTGCGGCTCGCAGAGACCCTCTTCACGCACTGTCCAGCAGGTTTTACCCCTTGATGCCAGGGGACGCACATGGCTCTTTTTGATTGTTTACTATGAATGTCACGCTGAAAGAAACGCTGGTCGCCCGCGGACTGGTACTGAACCCATGGACAGGATTCTACTTTTTACAATCGCTGTTTATTAACCTGGCGCTGGGCTACGACTTTAGCCTGCTCTATACCGTTGCTTTTACCTGCGTGCTGCATCTGCTGTGGCGCAGCTTTCCGCGCGCGCAAAAAGTGACGATCGGCGCCTATTCGCTGCTGGCGGCCATGTACTATCCTTTCGGCCAGGCCTACGGCGCGCCCAATTTCAACACGCTGCTGGCGCTGCATGCCACAAACATCGAAGAGTCCACCGAGATCCTGACCATTTTCCCGTGGTACAACTATCTGCTGGCCGTGTTTATCTTTGCGCTCGGCGTGATTGCCGTACGGCGCAAGCCGGATGCATCGGCGCGATGGGGGAAAATGGAGACGCTGGGGCTGCTGTTCTGCACCGCTATTTTCTTTCTCCAGCCGGTGCAAAACCTCGCCTGGGGCGGCGTCTTTAAGGTTATCGACACCGGCTACCCCGCCGTACGCTTCGTTAAAGACGTGGTGGTGAATAATAATGAAGTGCTGGATGAGCAGGCGCGAATGGCGCAGCTGGCGAATATGAAAGACAGCTGGCACGTGCTGGCGGTAAAGCCCAAATATCATCTGTATGTGGTGGTGATCGGCGAGAGCGCGCGTCGCGATGCGCTCGGCGCCTTTGGCGGCCACTGGGACAACACCCCGTTCGCCAGCTCGGTAAAAGGCTATCTGTTCAATGACTACGTTGCCGCCAGCGGTTCAACGCAGAAATCGCTCGGTTTAACCCTCAACCGGGTGGTCGATGATAAACCGCAGTTTCAGGATAACTTTGTCACCCTCGCCAACCGCGCCGGTTTTCAGACCTGGTGGTTCTCGAATCAGGGGCAAATTGGCGAATACGATACGGCAATTGCCAGCATCGCCAAACGCGCGGACGAAGTTCAGTTCCTCAAGAACGGCGATTTCGAGGCCAATAAAAACACTCAGGATGAGCAGCTATTAAAGCTGACCGCGCAGGTGCTTGCCACCCGCCGCACCCAGCCGCAGCTGATTGTCCTGCATTTGATGGGTTCGCATCCGCAGGCCTGCGACCGCACCAAAGGGAAATACGCGGTTTTTGTTCAGTCGAAAGAGACCTCCTGCTATCTCTACACCATGACGCAAACCGATACGCTGCTGAGCGATCTTTATACTCAGCTACAAAACTCGGGCGAAACCTTCTCGATGACCTATTTTTCCGATCACGGTCTGGCTTTTAAAGAGCGCGGGAAAGAGGTGCAGTATCTGGCGCACGACGATAAGTACCAGCAGAATTTCCAGGTCCCCTTTATGGTGATCTCCAGCGATGATAAAGCGCATAAGGTCATTAAAGCGCGGCGGTCCGCCAACGACTTCCTCAGCTTCTTTTCGCAGTGGACCGGCATCAGCGCTCAGGAGATTGCCCCGCGCTATCGTTTTATCTCGGAACAGAAGGCCGGCCCCATCTACATCACTAACTTCCAGCTGAAGAAAGTGGACTATACCCATCTGGGTACCGACGCGTTTACCGTCAATTAACACGGTTGCGTAAACCGCAGGCAAAAAAAATCCGCCCCTTGAGGCGGATTTTTTATATCACCGGAGTGATTAGAAGCGGTAACCTACGCCAGCAATCCAGGTGCCAACGTCAACGTTACGAATGCGAGACTGCTCGTAGGAGAAGTCCAGAGCAACGTTTTCGATCGGGTTGAACTGCAGACCAGCACCGTAAGAGAAACCGTAGTCGCTCATGTCAGATTTGTTCGGGTAGCTGTTGTCCTGGAATTTACCGTAACCAACACCCACTACGCCGTAGATGCTCGCCCAGTCATTCAGACGGTAAGCCGGACCTGCGGTGATGCCGTAGTACTGGCCTTTTTTGTAAACGCCAGACTCAGAACGATCTTTTTCGGTGTAGGTGAAAGAACCGATAACACCCAGCGGGTTGTTGTCTTGCTCGTAGCGGTACTTCAGGTTGAAACCGCCTGCTTTGTTCGCTTCACCCTGCATGTCGCTCTGCGCGTAGCCACCGGTAACGGTAGAAGTCGCGGCGAAAGCAGTGGTACCTACGGATGCAGCCAGAACAACGGCCAGTGCTGAAAAACGTGCAATTTTATTCATAACCACCTCAAATGTGTTTCTAATAAGTCCTAAGCCTTAAATATAACAAAAACTTTTGGGAAACTCTTTTCACTTTACATTGTCTAACGTACTTTTTCATGTAACTAAAGGTTTCTACGTTTCTATAACAAACTGGAAAACAAACCTTTTTTACAAATATACTCCTATTAAGGCTCATAAAGCGCCAGACGTGTATCCAGATTATTCCTAATCTTCTGGTGAAATTATCTTCAACCCCGCGCTATTGTACTGCTTTTACACCCCTTTTTTTCAACATTAGCTCAACCGGCGCGGGGTAATTCATTTACACTGGAACCTTTACCGCATTTGACAAAATTGACAGGAGAAAGGATGCCCGGCTCTTCCCGCAAAGTACCGGCATGGTTGCCGATACTGGTTATTTTAATTGCCATGATTTCGATCCAGAGTGGCGCCTCGCTGGCCAAGTCACTCTTCCCGCTGGTGGGTGCGCCAGGCGTTACCGCCCTGCGCCTCGCGCTCGGCACCTTCATCCTGGTGGTTATCTTCAAACCCTGGCGCCTGCGCTTTGCCCCGGAGCAGCGCCTGCCGCTGCTTTTCTACGGCCTGTCGCTCGGTGCGATGAACTACCTGTTCTATTTATCGATTCAGCGCATTCCGCTAGGCGTCGCCGTCGCGCTGGAATTTACCGGCCCCCTAGCGGTGGCGCTCTTTGGCTCCCGTCGCCCTTTCGATTTCGTCTGGGTGGCGCTGGCGGTGCTCGGGCTCTGGTTTCTACTGCCGCTGGGGCAAAGCGTGGCGCAGATCGATCCCATTGGCGCGCTGCTGGCCCTCGGCGCTGGCGCCTGCTGGGCGGTCTACATTCTGACCGGCCAGCGCGCCGGCGAAGAGCATGGCCCCGCAACGGTCGCTATGGGGTCGCTGATCGCTGCGGTGGTCTTCGTCCCGATGGGGATGATCCAGGCCAGCGATACGCTCTTTCAGTGGGGGCTGCTGCTGCCGGGACTGGGGATCGCCATTTTATCGACCGCGCTGCCCTACTCTCTGGAAATGGTTGCCTTGACCCGCATGCCCAGCAAGACCTTTGGCACCCTGATGAGCATGGAGCCGGCTCTCGCCGCGCTTTCCGGAATGGTGTTTCTTGGGGAAACGCTAACCGCGACCCAAACGCTGGCGCTGGGGGCGATTATTCTTGCCTCGATGGGCTCCACGCTGACGATGCGTCGGGAAACGAAGATACAGAAGGTCGACATCAGCTAGCGAAAAGGAGCTGATTGACGAGAAACTCAATCATCTCCTTAATTTATAAACTATTTTTCCTGACTAACAGCCCTGCGCTATCAGACCGATAGAGACTACCGCCGCTGCAAAGCTCAAATCCGTTGCTATACTTAATTCCGCAAGTTATTGGGATGAGACGCTCCGAATAATTCGAATTTGAAGTATGACGAGTACAAATATCAAGAGGATATGACACTATGAGTACCGCAAAACTGGTTAAAACTAAAGCAACGAATCTGCTCTATACCCGTAACGACGTCGCTGATAGCGCGAAGAAAGCGACCGTTGAGCTGCTGAATCGCCAGGTGATCCAGTTCATTGACCTGTCTTTGATTACCAAACAGGCTCACTGGAATATGCGCGGTGCAAACTTTATTGCCGTTCATGAGATGCTGGACGGCTTCCGCACTGCGCTCGTCGACCACCTTGATACGATGGCAGAACGTGCCGTACAGCTTGGTGGCGTAGCGCTGGGTACGACTCAGGTCATCAACAGCAAAAGCCCGCTGAAAAGCTACCCGCTGGATATCCATAGCGTCCAGGACCATCTGAAAGAGCTGGCCGACCGCTATGCGATCGTCGCCAACGATGTGCGTAAAGCCATCGATGAAGCCAAAGATGAAGATACCGCTGATATCTTTACCGCCGCTTCCCGCGACCTGGATAAATTCCTGTGGTTCATCGAAGCCAATATCGAGTAAGGCCAACTGCCGTCAGCCATGCTGGCGGCTTTTTTTTCTTTCCACTTCCCCGCCGCGCACCACTTCAGTGCATGAGAATGTACAAAATACGCGCAAAAGTAAAACAATTGTAATAATCACCTCACACAATCGTTACGCCGAGATTGTTTTAACATCAGGGTTTGCGTTAAAAATGCTCTTGTTATGCGATGCCTTTATGACGCACCAAAACAGCGCCCCATATCGGTGCATTTAACGTTATCCGTTATCAAAATTGTGCAACAGGCGCCTTCCTGCTTGTTATAAAACAACAGGTTGTAAAAGTGGCATGATTTTTTCATAAGGCAACTCGTTCTCGCAGGGGATCGTCCCGTGGATATAAAAGGAAATGCTATGAAGTCTGTATTTAAAGTTTCACTGGCTGCACTGACCCTGGCTTTTGCGGTTTCTTCTCACGCCGCTGATAAAACACTGGTTGTCGCGACCGACACGGCGTTTGTACCGTTCGAATTTAAACAGGGCGATAAGTATGTCGGTTTCGACGTTGACCTGTGGGCTGCCATTGCGAAAGAGCTGAAGCTTGACTACACCCTGAAGCCAATGGACTTCAGCGGTATCATTCCGGCGCTGCAGACCAAAAACATCGATCTCGCGCTGGCGGGGATCACCATCACCGACGAACGTAAAAAAGCGATCGACTTCTCTGACGGCTACTACAAAAGCGGCCTGCTGGTCATGGTTAACGCGAATAATAACGATATTAAAGATGTCAAAGATCTGAACGGTAAAGTGGTTGCCGTGAAGGGCGGCACCGGCTCCGTTGATTACGCGAAAGCCAATATCAAAACCAAAGATCTGCGCCAGTTCCCGAACATCGATAACGCCTATATGGAACTGGGTACCGGTCGCGCTGATGCGGTTCTGCACGATACGCCAAACATCCTTTACTTCATCAAAACTGCGGGTAACGGCAAGTTCAAAGCGGTAGGCGACTCGCTGGAAGCGCAAAACTACGGTATCGCCTTCCCGAAAGGCAGCGACGAGCTGCGTGAAAAAGTGAACGGCGCGCTGAAAACGCTGCGTGAGAACGGCACTTACAACGAAATTTATAAAAAATGGTTCGGTACTGAACCCAAATAATAATTAGCGATACTCTCTTCCAGGCCTGCTGTGGTCTGGTAGACCTGGAGCTCTCCGGGCTACCCGTCAGCAGGCCTGAATAGTTTTCTCAGGGGGTTTTCCTCTGTTTTCGACACGGTAACAGGAACACATTATGCAGTTTGACTGGAGTGCCATCTGGCCCGCCATCCCAATTTTACTGGAAGGCGCCAAAATGACGCTGTGGATTTCGGTCCTCGGCCTGGTCGGCGGTCTGATAATCGGTCTGGTGGCCGGTTTCGCCCGCTGTTTCGGCGGCTGGATTGCCAACCACATCGCGCTGGTCTTTATCGAAATCATCCGCGGCACCCCAATTGTGGTGCAGGTCATGTTCATCTACTTCGCCCTGCCGATGGCGTTTAGCGATTTACGCATCGACCCGTTCTCGGCGGCGGTGGTAACCATTATGATCAACTCCGGCGCCTATATTGCGGAAATCACCCGCGGCGCGGTGCTGTCGATCCATAAAGGCTTCCGGGAAGCCGGCCTCGCGCTGGGCCTTTCTCGTCGGGAAACTATCCGCTACGTGATCCTGCCGCTGGCGCTGCGCCGTATGCTGCCGCCGCTGGGCAACCAGTGGATTATCAGCATCAAAGATACCTCGCTGTTTATCGTCATCGGCGTGGCCGAACTGACCCGTCAGGGCCAGGAAATTATTGCCGGTAACTTCCGCGCGCTGGAGATCTGGAGCGCCGTTGCGGTTATCTACCTGATCATCACCCTGGTGCTGAGCTTTGTTCTGCGTCGTCTTGAAAGAAGGATGAAAATCCTGTGATTGAATTTAAAAACGTTTCCAAGCATTTTGGCCCAACCAAGGTGCTGCATGATATCGATCTGAAGATCAACCAGGGCGAAGTCGTGGTGATTATCGGGCCGTCCGGTTCCGGTAAATCGACCCTGCTGCGCTGTATTAACAAACTTGAAGAGATTACCAGCGGCGATTTGATCGTCGACGGTCTGAAGGTCAACGACCCGAAGGTTGACGAGCGGCTGATTCGCCAGGAAGCCGGGATGGTATTCCAGCAGTTTTATCTGTTCCCGCACCTGACGGCGCTGGAAAACGTGATGTTCGGCCCGCTGCGCGTTCGCGGCGCCAATAAAGCGGCGGCGGAAAAACTGGCGAAAGACCTGCTGGAGAAAGTGGGCCTCGCGGAACGTGCGCACCACTACCCTTCTGAGCTTTCAGGCGGACAGCAGCAGCGCGTGGCCATTGCCCGGGCGCTGGCGGTTAAACCCAAAATGATGCTGTTTGATGAGCCGACTTCCGCGCTTGACCCTGAACTGCGTCATGAAGTGCTGAAAGTGATGCAGGATCTGGCCGAAGAAGGCATGACCATGGTTATCGTTACCCACGAAATCGGCTTCGCCGAAAAAGTGGCGTCGCGCCTGATCTTTATCGATAAAGGGCGCATTGCGGAAGATGGCGATCCGCAGATGCTGGTGAATAACCCGCCCAGCCCGCGCCTGCGCGAGTTTTTGCAGCACGTAGCCTGATGCCCCCCGGCTCTCCCTTCGCGGGAGAGCCGCTTTCCAGAATCATCCCAACCTCGCTCTGCGGATCTCATCTTCTATACTTATTGGTTTGAGATGCAATGGAGGTGCCTGTGCCGCGGATTTTGTTACTGCTTGCCCTACTCTTCACCGCTCCGCTATGGGCCGCGACGCTGCCCGGCGTTCCGGCAACCACAGCGGACCCGTCCAGCAGTAGTGAACCCGATGTGGCGCAGAAGAAAGCGGCCTACGGCGCGCTGGCCGACGTGCTTGAAAACGCCGACGCCCGTCAGGAGCTTATCGAGCAGTTGCGGAAAGCCGCCGCCACGCCGCCGCCGGACAGTACGCCGAAGCTGACGCCGCCGGAAATAAAAGACGAGACCACGGTGCTGGAGAACGTCACCCACATCAGCCGCGAATACGGAGAGCAGCTCTCTTCGCGCTTCTCCCAGCTGTGGCGCAACATCACCGGCTCTCCGCACAAAGCGTTTAATTCTCAGACTTTCACCAACGCCGCCTGGCATTTCCTGCTGCTGGCGGGCCTGGTCTTTGCGTTCTGGTGGCTGGTACGCCTGGCGGCCCTGCCGCTGTATCGCAAAATGGGCCACTGGGGACGGCATAAAAACCGCGACCGCAGCAACTGGCTTCAGCTACCTGCAACCATCGCCGGCGCGTTTATTTTTGACCTGCTTCTGCTGGCGCTCACGCTCTTCGTGGGCCAGCTTTTAAGCGACCGCCTGAACGGTAACAACCCCACCATCGCCTTTCAACAAAGCCTGTTTCTCAACGCCTTCGCGCTGATTGAATTTTTCAAGGCCATTCTGCGGCTTATTTTTTGCCCCCGCATCCCGGAGCTACGCCCGTTCAACCTCAGCGATGAAGCGGCGAAATACTGGAACCTGCGTCTCAGCGCGCTGAGCAGCCTGATTGGCTACGGGCTCATCGTCGCGGTGCCGATTATCTCCAACCAGGTCAACGTACAGTTCGGAGCGCTGGCCAACGTGGTGATTATGCTGTGCATTACGCTCTGGGCGCTGTACCTGATATTTCACAATAAGAAATTGATTACCCAAGGGCTTATCCATCTCGCCGACCGCTCGCTGGCCTTCTTTAGCCTGTTTATCCGCGCCTTTGCGCTGATCTGGCACTGGCTGGCCTGCGCCTATTTTATCGTGCTGTTTTTCTTCTCCCTGTTTGATCCCGGCAACAGCCTGAAATTTATGATGGGCGCGACGCTGCGCAGCCTGGCCATCATCGGCGCCGCCGCGCTGGTCTCCGGTATTCTGTCGCGCTGGATTGCGAAAACCATCACCCTGTCGCCGGAAACCCAGCGCAACTACCCCGAACTGCAAAAACGGCTGAACGGCTGGATCTCCGCGTCGCTGAAAGCCGCGCGTATCCTGACGGTCTGCGTGGCGATCATGCTGCTGCTCAGCGCGTGGGGGCTGTTCGATTTTTGGCAGTGGATGCATAACGGCAGCGGGCAAAAAGCGGTGGATGTGCTGATTCGTATCGCGCTGATCCTCTTCTTCTCGGCAATTGGCTGGACGCTGCTCGCCAGCCTGATTGAGAACCGGCTGGCATCGGATATTCACGGCCGCCCGCTGCCCAGCGCCCGCGCCCGAACGCTGCTGACGCTGTTTCGCAACGCGCTGGCGGTGGTCATTAGCACCATTACTATCATGATCCTGCTTTCGGAAGTGGGCGTGAACATTGCCCCGCTGCTGGCCGGCGCTGGCGCGCTGGGGCTGGCGATTTCGTTCGGCGCGCAAACCCTGGTTAAAGATATTATTACCGGGATTTTCATCCAGTTTGAGAACGGCATGAATACCGGCGATCTGGTGACCATCGGGCCGTTAACCGGGACGGTAGAACGCATGTCGATTCGCTCCGTCGGCGTACGCCAGGATACTGGCGCTTATCACATTATTCCGTGGTCTTCGATAACCACCTTCGCCAACTTCGTGCGCGGGATCGGCTCGGTGGTGGCCAACTATGACGTTGATCGACAGGAGGATCTGGATAAGGCCAACCAGGCGCTGAAAGACGCGGTCGCGGAAGTGATGGCGCAGGAAGAGATT
Organism: Klebsiella sp. CN_Kp113; assembly: GCF_040064585.1. Taxonomy (NCBI): domain Bacteria; kingdom Pseudomonadati; phylum Pseudomonadota; class Gammaproteobacteria; order Enterobacterales; family Enterobacteriaceae; genus Klebsiella; species Klebsiella sp. CN_Kp113. Next base: position 111,759 of record NZ_JBEAID010000009.1, read on the forward strand.
CGCGGGCTGATCATTGGCGAGCCCTCTTTCGCTGGATTGGTGGGCTTAAGCAATACCTCCTTCACCCTCCGCGTCACCTTTACCACCCTGCCGTTGAAGCAGTGGACGGTAAGGTTCGCCCTCGACACTCAGGTGAAAAGGCATTTTGACCTCGCGGGCGTGCGGGCGCCGGTACAAACTTACCAGGTTCTGCCGATGCCGGCACTGGCGGGACCGCCGGCACCCGCCGAGCCCACGTTATAAAGCGCGGCGACGTTTGGCTTCGTCCATAAAGGTCCAGGCGATAAAGCGGCTCTGCTTATTTCCCTGGGCCATCTCTTTTTTCACTACTTTCACCGCGCCGACGTCGGTCAGCGCACGGTAGAGCGGCGGCAAATTGTCGCCGCGAGAAACCAGGGAGGTAAACCACTTCACCTGACGGCCAAACTGCTGGCTCTCCGCAATCATCTGCGTAATAAACGCAACCTCGCCCCCTTCGCACCACAGCTCCTGCTGCTGGCCGCCAAAGTTCAGCACGCTCTCCTCGCCCAGTCCCAGGTTGCGACGTTTACGCTCACCACCCGCCTGCGCGCTGGCGGCGGAATCATGGAACGGCGGGTTACACAGGGTCGCGTCGTAGGTCTCATTTTTATGAATAATGCCGGTCAGAATCGCTTTAGCGTCTTTTTGACGACGCAGGCGGATCTGGCGAGTCAGGCCGGGATTGCCGTTGACGATAGCCTGGGCGCTGGCGAACGCGTCGGCGTTCACTTCGCTGCCGGTAAAACGCCAGCCGTACTCGTGCACGCCAATGAGCGGATAGATGCAGTTTGCGCCAACGCCAATATCGAGAATGCTGGCGTTGGCCGGGATCGTCCCGCTATCCAGCGCCAGCAGATCGGCGAGATGATGGATGTAGTCAGCCCTGCCCGGCACCGGCGGGCAGAGAAAGCCGTCGGGAATATCCCAGTGTTTCACCGCGTAGAAGTGCGTCAGCAGCGCTTTATTCAGCGCCTTCACCGCCAGCGGATTGGCAAAGTCGATGGTCTGCTCACCCACCGGGTTAAGGGTGATAAAGCCCTGGAGCTCAGGGTGGGCCTGGCACAGCGCGGGCAGGTCGTAGCGTTGTTGGTGACGGTTACGCGGGTGTAACCCCGGTTTCTGGGCTTTCATGGCAATCTCCTTTGAACAGCCGCGTAAGATACCCGTTGACGGCGGCGCGGTAAATAAGTGAGTCTGGTTATCTCTTTTTTTGTCACGGGTGTCGTATGTATTTCTACCAACCTTCGCACGGACACGGGCTGCCGCACGACCCGCTTAACGCCATTATCGGGCCGCGCCCCATCGGCTGGATAGCCTCCCTTGATAACAGCGGCCAGCGTAACCTCGCGCCGTACAGTTTTTTCAACTGCTTTAACTATCGGCCGCCGATTATTGGTTTTGCCAGCAGCGGCTGGAAAGATAGCGTACAGAATATCGCTGAGACTAAAGAGTTCGTCTGGAATCTGGCCACCCGGCCTCTGGCGGTCGCGATGAACGAAACCTCCGCCACCCTTCCCCATAATGAAGATGAATTCATCCGCGCCGGGCTGACTGCCGCTCCCAGCCGCATCGTCAGCGCGCCGCGGGTCGCCGAAAGCCCGGTAAACTTCGAGTGTCGCCTTTCACAATGCATCCAGTTAACGACCGCAGAAGGGCGAGCGGTTGACACCTGGCTGGTGCTGGGCGAAGTGGTGGCGGTGCATATCGATGAATCGCTGCTGGAAGACGGAATTTACCAGACCGCCAGGGCCCAGCCGATTCTGCGCGCCGGAGGCCCCAGCGCCTATTATGGCATTGATGAAAGCCTGCGCTTTGACCTCGTTCGTCCGGACGCCCGCTACCCCTCCCACCCGGCCTGTACTAACGCCGTTTTCCAGGCCGGGTAGCTGAATGCCATTTCCCGCGACAACCTCGCCTGCCCGGCGCGCCTTTATGTAGAAAAAATGCAGCCAATGTAAATAAATGTATTTATTTTTTTATAAATGAGTGATAGAAATTCGCTTGTTGTTTGATAATGATTATCACAATCATTATCAAACTCATTGCTTTTGTAAAAAATCACCTGCAGTGGTCGGGGCGAAGCAACGCTTCGTCTGCGGTCGTTATGGCCTAATTAAAATTATAAGTCACTTATTGATATGGAAAAAAATAACAATTTGCCGTTCAGCAGTTTTCACTCGCTCACTCTCTTCACCGGCTTATGCCTGAGTCTTTCTCCGACCGGCCAGCTGCTTGCCGCGGATAGCACTGAAAAAAATAGCGGCGAAACGCTGGTGGTCGAAGCGCAGACGCCATCGCTGTACGCGCCGACCCGCTCCGCCGATCCTAAATTTTCACGCCCGATCGCCGACACGACGCGGACGGTTAGCGTGGTCTCTGAGCAGGTGATGAAGGACCAGGGCGTCACTAACCTCACCGACGCGCTGAAAAACGTTCCCGGCGTCGGCGCTTTCTTTGCCGGCGAAAACGGCAACTCGACGACCGGCGACGCGATTTACATGCGCGGGGCGGACACTTCCAACAGCATTTACGTCGACGGCATCCGCGATATCGGCAGCGTCAGCCGCGATACTTTTAATACCGAGCAGATCGAAGTCATCAAGGGACCTTCAGGCTCCGACTACGGACGCAGCGCGCCGACCGGTTCAATCAATATGATCAGCAAACAGCCGCGCCTCGATTCCGGCATCGACGCCTCCGCCAGCGCGGGCAGCGCCTGGTTCCGACGCGGCACCCTGGATATTAACGAGGCCATTGGCGAAACCAGCGCGGTGCGTCTGAATCTGATGGGCGAGAAAACCCACGATGCGGGCCGGGACAAGGTGAAAAACGAGCGTTACGGCGTCGCGCCATCGGCCGCATTTGGCCTCGGCACCGAAAACCGCCTGTATCTTAACTATCTGCACGTAACCCAGCACAACACGCCCGACGGCGGCATTCCCACCATCGGTCTGCCGGGCTATTCCGCCCCTGGAGCCAGCACCTCGGCGCTGAATCACTCCGGCAAGGTCGCCACCAGAAACTTCTACGGCACCGACTCCGACTACGATGATTCCACAACCGATACCGTGACGATGCGCTTCGAGCACGACCTGAGCGACACGACGACGATTCGCAACACCACCCGCTGGTCTCGCGTGAAGCAGGATTACCTGATGACTGCGGTGATGGGCGGCGCGTCAAACATCACTCAGCCAAACCCCAACGATGTCGGCACCTGGACCTGGTCGCGCCTGGCGAATACCAAAGACATTAGCAACAAGATCCTGACCAACCAGACTAACCTGACGTCGACGTTCTATACCGGGGCCATCGGTCATGACGTCAGCACCGGTGTGGAATTTACCCGCGAAACCCAGACCAACTACGGGGTATATCCGCTCACGCCTCCGGCGGTGAATATTTATCATCCGAACAGCGATATCTCCATCGGCGGCCTGAACCGCAGCGGCGCCAACGCTAACGGACAGACGGATACCTTCGGCGTCTATGCTTTCGATACGCTGCAGATAACCCAGGACGTCGAACTTAACGGCGGGATCCGTCTGGATAACTACCAGACCAAATACGATAGCGCCAGCCTGTGCGGCGGTACCGGACGCGGCGCCATCGCCTGCCCGACCGGAGTCGCGAAAAATACCCCCGTCACCACCGTCGATACCTCAACCAGCGGTAACCTGGTTAACTGGAAGGCCGGCGCGCTGTACCACCTGACCGATAACGGCAACCTCTACGTCAACTACGCTGTCTCCCAGCAGCCGCCGGGAGGGAGCAACTTCACCCTCGCGCAAAGCGGCACCGGCAGCAGCGCCAACCGAACCGACTTTAAACCGCAGAAGGCCAAAACCAGCGAAGTCGGCACCAAGTGGGAGCTGATGGATAAGCGCCTGCTGCTGACCGCCGCCCTCTTCCGCACCGATATTGAAAACGAAGTCGAGCAGAACGACGACGGCAGCTATTCGCAGTACGGTAAGAAGCGCGTTGAAGGCTATGAGATCTCTCTGGCCGGTAATATCACGCCCGACTGGCAGGTGATTGGCGGCTATACCCAACAGCACGCCAGCGTTCGTGAAGGCGCGAATACCGCCCAGGATGGCACCAGCGCGCTGCCGTATACGCCAGAGCATGCGTTTACCCTCTGGAGCCAGTATCAGGCCACCGATGCGATCGCCGTCGGCGCCGGCGCGCGATACGTCGGCAGCATGCATCGCGGCAGCGACGGTGCGGTCGGCACGCCTTCCTATACCGAAGGCTACTGGGTGGCTGATGCCAAAGTCGGCTATCGCATTAACCGTAATCTCGACCTGCAGCTGAACGTCTACAACCTGTTTGATACTGACTATGTCGCCTCGATTAACAAGAGCGGCTACCGTTATCACCCGGGCGAACCGCGAACCTTCGTGCTCACCGCCAATATGCACTTCTGATCCACCCCGGGGCGGCTGCGCCCCGTTTTCTCCGGAGATAAAACGATGATGTATCATATTCCCGCCGTTCTCAGCTCTCAGGAAGTGGACGATTTTATCGCTCAGCTGCAGCAGGCGGAATGGGTCGACGGGCGCGTGACGACCGGCGATCTGGGCGCCCAGGTCAAAAATAACCAGCAGGTTGATACCCACAGCAATCTTTACGGCGAACTTCAGGGCAACGTACTGGCGGCGCTGAATCGCAGCTCGCTGTTTTTTGCCGCCGCGCTGCCGAAAGCGATTTCCAGCCCGCTGTTTAATCGTTATCAGCAGAGCGAAACTTATGGTTTCCACGTCGACGGCGCGGTGCGCAGCCAGGCGCAGGGAGGCTGGATGCGCACCGATCTTTCCGCCACGCTCTTTTTAAGCCCCCCGGAGAGCTACGAAGGCGGTGAGCTGGTCGTGAACGATACCTACGGACAGCATTCGGTTAAGCTCCCTGCCGGGGACCTGGTGCTCTATCCTTCAAGCAGCCTGCACTGCGTCACCCCGGTGACCTCAGGCGTTCGCGTCGCCTCGTTCTTGTGGGTTCAGTCAATGATCCGCGACGATAAACGCCGCAGTATGCTGTTTGAACTGGATGGCAATATTCAGAAATTAAAAAGCCGCCACGGCGAAAGTGACGAAGTCCTGTCTCTGCTTAATCTTTACCATAACCTGCTGCGCGAATGGTCAGAGATCTGAGCCTTGTCTGGTCATTTTTTATCCCCATATTCTCTATACTAAAGAGAGGCGAGATAGCGAGGTGAACTATGGCATCAGGCTGGGCGAATGATGACGCGGTGCAGGAACAGATCGACAGCACCATCAACGACGCGATAGCTCGGGCGCGAAACGAACTGTCATCGGGGGAAAGCAACAAATTTTGTGAAGAATGCGGAGAGCCGATTCCTGAGGCGCGCCGACGGGCGGTGGCGGGGGTGAAATACTGCGTAAAATGCCAACAGGAGAAAGATTTACATAACAATACATTTTCAGGATATAATCGCAGAGGCTCCAAGGATAGCCAGCTTCGCTGACCAATATTTACCGTTCATTACGCACATCGCGTTATCTTTTCGCGCACGTTTTTTGGCAAACGGCGTGGCAAAATGTGCCCTTCCAGCCCCCCGTTCGCCGCCCCGACCTGTTTCGCCGCCGCCGGCTAAAATAATTTATTAATATTCAATAAATTAATAATCATTCAAAAAATTAGATGAAGACTGTTAATTTCCTTCGATTTTATCTCCCGCTAAAAACCGTGATACTTATCACATCGACGGAACATCGTCCCCTATACAGAACAACCTGCGAGAGATTAACTATGAAAAACATCAAATATGCTGCCGCCGCTATCGCCCTTTCCGCTCTGTCTTTCGGCGCGTTCGCCGCTCAGCCGGTGACATCGGCTCAGGCAGAGAGCATGAACAAAATTGGTGTGGTTTCCGCTGAAGGCGCGACGACGCTGGATGGACTGGAAGCTAAACTGGCTGAAAAAGCCGAGGCCGCTGGTGCAACCGGCTATAGCATTACCTCCGCTAACAGCAACAACAAACTGAGCGGTACTGCGGTTATCTATAAATAATCGTCAGTTATCCCTGTAGCAACAGCAACACCCTGTAATGCCACTGTTTTTTAACCCTGTAAGATCCTTTAATACCCTTGCCTTGCCCGTCCATGCCACTGGACGGGCTTTTTTTTGCCTGCGATCCTGCGATAGAGTTACCAGCTCTTAGCCACCTTCGCCAGCCCCTGCTCCAGAGACAAGACCACGCCGGCGGCCAGAAGACAGCAGGCCAGCTGAATTTTCAACGATGACGGCAGCGGTTCGCTCCCGACCATACAGCGCTCGATCCAGCGCGCGGTCACTTCGGGATCTTTTGACTCCGGCAGAGCGACTGCCTGCGCAGCGGCGCCATCCTGACGCTCGTTAACCACCCGCGTACCGGTCTCATCAATCAGGCTAATCTGCGGGCAGCGCTGCGGGTTAGCGTAAACTTCGCCTTCAGTACCGTGCATCAGCAGCGCCCGGCCGCCGATCCCGGCAAAAAATTTCGCGACCCGACCGACGTACTCAGGGTGCGAAACGCTCGACAGGCGCAGAGCCGCATCTTCGGCAAACGGCGTCGCCAGCTTGGCCAGGGTGTGGGCGCTGTTACGCACGCCCATGCGCCAGCGCATCGCCAGCTGTTTTTCCAGCGGCGGACAAAATACGCCAACCGGAACGTAAACCGGCTGGTGACTGTCTAGCCGCGCCTGTGCCTGGCCCGCGTGAAGCGTCGCCGGGATGCCCATCAGGTCAAAAATGGTTTCCGTCAGCACGCGGGTGGGATCGTGGCTAACGCCGTGAACAATGACCGGGAAGCCGAGCTTATGCAGCAGGACGGCCAGCAGCGGCGTCAGGTTGGCCTGTTTACGCGCACCGTTATAGCTGGGGATCACAATCGGCATCGGTTTGCCGACCGGCGGCGTCAGCTTAATGGTGTGCTCCTGCATCGCTTCATAGAAGCCCTTCATCTCCGCTTCACCTTCGCCCTTGATGCGCAGGGCAATAAGAATGCCGCCGAGCTCAAGGTCAGGCACCTCGCCGTTAAGCATCCGCGAGTAGAGCGCGCGGGCCGTTTCCACGTCCAGGTCGCGAGCGTGGTTTTTTCCGCGCCCGACTTCTTTAACGATCTTGCTGTAGTCCATTGCAGGCTCCTCTGAGCTTCTCACCGCGTCGACATTGCACCGCTAACGCCGTTTGCGACGCGTCTGTTTTGTTTTAGTTTTTACTATAACCTCAGGGACGGCTGGCTGCTCTATCGGAAATATGGGTAATGCATTCAATAAACGCTTACCGTAGTTTTTGGTCAACAGGCGTTTATCATAAATTACCACCTCTCCCCAGCAGCTATGGCTACGGATCAGGCGGCCAACCTGTTGAATCAGGTTGAATGACGCGCTGGGCAGGCTCTGAACTTCGAACGGATAGCGGTTGAGGCTTTTGAGCCATTCGCCTTCGGTGATCACCACCGGGCTGTCAATCGGCGGGAAAGCGATCTTGTGGATATGCACCTGGCTTAACAGTTCGCCTTTTAAATCCAGGCCTTCCGCGAAGGATTGCAGCCCAACCAGTACGCTGCGCTCGCCGCCTTCAACGCGTTTACGATGCAGCTCGACCAGCCGGTAGCGAGGCTTATCCCCCTGAACCAGCAGCAGCAGGCGCAGATCGGTAACGTGTTCGAGAAACCGCTGCATCGCTCTTCCGCTGGCGAAGAGTACCAGCATGCCGAGATGCTTTTTGCTCTCAACCTGTTCCCGGAAATAGGCGGCCATCTCGGCAATATGCTGCTCTTCGTTATCGATAAGCGGTTCGTAATGCATCTGCGGAATGACGATTTTACCCTGTTCGACATGATTAAAGGGCGAATCCAGCGCCACAAAGCGGTCTCCCGCTTTCTCTTTCAGCCCGCTCATCTCCTGCAGACGCGAAAAGCTATTGAGCGAGCGTAGCGTCGCAGAGGTAACGACGATATGCGGGACGCTGCGCCACAGCAGCCTCTCCAGCTGATCGCTGACGCGGATCCCCACGCAGTGGAACCAGATATGCATCTGGCCATCCCGCAGGTCGCGGGTGACCCATTTGGTCACCGGCGCGCCGGAGGACTGCGCCAGCGATGCCAGCCGCCACAGTTTACTTTGGCTTTCAAACATCCCCAGCGCGCGGTTCATCTGCAGCAGAACCCGGTGCAAACGCACCACGTCGTGACTGCCGGTTTTTTCGCCCAGATCGTTAAGGAACAGCTCCGCCAGACCACGCAGCGTTTCGGTGAGCTTCGCCAGCCGCTGGCAAATCTCCATCACTTCCTGCGGCAGCTCCCCCATCGGGAAGCGGTGCTCCGCCTCCTGCCCGGCCGGCATGTACAGATTGAGGATATTATTCAGGGAGGAGATGAGCTCATAGAGCTCCTCGCAATGCCCATTCAGACGCTCGGGATTCGCCAGCGGCGGCGTGGTTTTAGGGCGAAACTGCTCCATGCAGGTCGTGACCAGTTTCGTAAAAAGATCCAGCTGCAGGCGGTACCAGGGGGCGGTGATTTCCGCGCTCATTTCCAGCGCATCGCGGGCCACCTCCGGAAGATGGTGGCCTTCATCCAGCACCAGCAGCAGATGCTTCGGTTCCGGCAGCACCGCTTCGCTTTCCATCGCCGCCATCACCAGCGCGTGGTTCGCCACCACCACTTCCGCTTCCTGGATTTCCCGGCGGGCGACAAAAAACGGACATTCGCGATAATAGTGGCAGTTGCGGTTCAGGCAGCTGGCTTTATCGGTGCTCAGGCGGCTCCATAATGAATCATCCACATTTTTATCGGTATGATCGCGCAGGCCGTCCCATTTGTAGCTATCAAGGTCCGCTTTCAGCGTCGCGCACAGCTTCTGTTCCGCCTGGTTGTTAGGCGTGAGTTCGTCATCAAGAAAGGCCAGTAAATCCTGCTGCGTTGGCTCGGTGCTGGCAAGCGCGGCCAGGTTACGCGGGCAGACGTAGCGCCCGCGGCCAAAGGCGGCGGTAAATCGCAGGTCGGGAATGATTTTGCGCAGCAGCGGCAGGTCTTTACTGTAGATTTGGTCCTGCAGAGCAACGTTGGCGGTACTGACCACCAGCGTTTTTTGTTCTTCACGGGCAATGGCGATGCCGGGAATCAGGTATGACAAGGTTTTGCCGACGCCGGTCGGGGCTTCTATCGCCAGATGTCGCCCCTCTTCCCCGGCGAGCGTCTTCGCCACATCGGCAATCATCTGCCGCTGCGGAGGACGGGGAATAAAGTCAGGGATTTGTTCCTGAAGCGCCTTATACCAGGCGCCGATTTGCGCTTTCAGCGCTGCGGTCAAAGCCATGAGAAAACCTGAATACTGTATAAACAGCCACTATTGTGCCATTTTTTAGCCGTCGGAAGGAACGTCTTTCTGAGCAAACTGGAATCACGCTCGAGGTTATGCTGAGCGAAGCGCGTCCGGGTAAGGAGTCTTACCCGGACAACCCATCAGTGGCTTAGCCGCGCGATCGCGACACTCGCCACAGGAGTGACGGGATAGTGTTACTCCGCCGCGGCGGGTTTGCGCGGGCGACGACGGCGAGGAGGCTTACCGTCCTGAGTTCGCGCTTTCGGCGCTTCGCCATCGGTACGACGCGGAGCGGACTGCTGACCGCGACCTTGCCCCTGGCCACCGCGACCCTGACCCTGGCCACCGCGACCGCCGCCGCGCTGCTGCTGACGACCGTTCTGAATCGGCTCGGCTTTAATCGATGGATCCGGCTCGTAGCCCGCCAGGGCAATACGCGGGATCTCTTTTTTCAGCAAGCGTTCGATATCATGCAGCAGTTTATGTTCATCAACGCAAACCAGCGACAGCGCTTCACCCGTTGCCGCGGCGCGCCCGGTACGACCGATACGGTGCACATAGTCTTCCGGTACGTTTGGCAGCTCGTAGTTCACCACGTGCGGCAGCTCTTCAATATCCAGACCGCGCGCGGCGATATCGGTGGCCACCAGTACGCGAATGCCGCCGGATTTAAAGTCAGCCAATGCGCGGGTACGCGCGCCCTGGCTCTTGTTGCCGTGAATAGCGGCGCTGCGGATGCCGTCTTTATTGAGCTGTTCCGCCAGATGGTTTGCGCCGTGCTTGGTGCGGGTAAAAACCAGCACCTGCTGCCAGTTACCTTCACCGATCATCTGCGACAGCAGCTCGCGTTTGCGCTTTTTATCGACAAAATGCACCAGCTGGCTCACCTGCTCAGAGGCGGTGTTGCGGCGGGCGACTTCGATCTCCAGTGGGTTATGCAGCAGCTTTTCCGCCAGCGATTTAATGTCATCGGAGAAGGTTGCGGAGAACAGCAGGTTCTGACGTCTGGCCGGCAGCTTCGCCAGCACCCGGCGAATATCGTGAATAAAGCCCATATCCAGCATACGGTCGGCTTCGTCCAGCACCAGCACTTCGACTTTGTCGAGGCTCACGGCGTTCTGATGTTCAAGATCCAGCAGACGACCCGGCGTTGCCACCAGGATATCGACGCCGCTGCGCAGCTTCATCATCTGCGGATTAATGCTCACGCCGCCGAACACCACCAGCGAGCGAACGTTGAGGTATTTGCTGTAATCCCGGACGTTCTCGCCAATCTGCGCCGCCAGCTCGCGCGTTGGGGTCAGGATCAGCGCACGCACCGGGCGACGCCCTTTAGCATGCGGCTCCTTTTGGATCAGATGCTGAAGCAGCGGCAGCGTAAATCCCGCCGTTTTGCCGGTACCGGTCTGAGCGCTGGCCATCAGATCGCGCCCCTGTAATACTGCCGGGATAGCCTGCTGCTGAATTGGGGTTGGCTCAACGTAGCCCTGCTCAGCGACGGCGCGCAGGATTTCAGGATTCAGGCCAAGGGAATCAAAAGACATAACAACTCCGAACCGCCCCGGCCCGTCACAGGCGTAGTTTTCAGGGAGATTATTGCGAAAGAGATGGCAAAAACCACAATGCCATGAAGCTGCGCAGTCTAGCAGATTTTGTGACGAACCGCATAAAATCTGCCGAAAAGAATCCTCCGGCTAACAAACCACTGTTCCCCGTCCTGTCGATGAGAATCGGCGATGGCGCTTCGCGCCAGGCGTCCCCGAAATAGCCCGTTTAATGCCTCGACGGGGAAACCGCGAACAAAAGCGGAGAAACGCCGCCGCAGAACGCGGCGGCGAAAGCGATTAACGCAGGCGATACTTAATTTTTTCGACCATCTTCGCGGTGGAGATGCCGTAGCGGTCGTGCAGCGTCGGAAGCGCGCCGGCCAGCAGGAATTCGTCAGGCAAACCGACGGTATCCAGCTCGCAGCGTACGCCTTTACGCATCAGCAGCGCGGCAACCGCCTCCCCCAGCCCGCCGACCGACGTGTGGTTTTCCGCGGTCACTACCAGACGGCCGGGCTTCGAAGCCTGCGCAACGATCGTTTTTTCATCAAGCGGTTTGATGGTGGGGACATGCAGCACCGCCGCGCTGATATTATCGGCCCGCAGTTTTTCAACCGCCTCGAGGGCGCGCATGGTCATCAGCCCGGAAGAGATAATCAGTACATCGTTACCGTCCTCCAGCAGCTTCGCCTTGCCCAGCTCAAACTGATAATCATATTTATCGAGCACCAGCGGCACCTTACCGCGCAATAGACGCATATACACCGGACCGTCGTGGTCGGCAATCGCCGGTACCGCCTGCTCTATCTCCAGCGCATCGCAGGGATCGACGATGACCATGCCGGGAATGCCGCGCATAATCGCCAGATCTTCCGTTGCCTGATGGCTCGGCCCGTAGCCGGTGGTCAGGCCCGGCAGCGCCGCGCAGATCTTCACGTTCAGATGCTCTTCGGCAATCACCTGATGGATAAAATCATAGGCGCGACGGGTGGCAAAAGCGGCATAGGTGGTGGCGAAGGGAATAAATCCCTCCTTCGCCATTCCCCCGGCGGCCCCCATCAGCAGCTGCTCCGCCATTCCCATCTGGAAGAAGCGATCCGGAAAGGCCTGGGCGAAAATATGCAGATCGGTATACTTTGACAGGTCCGCGGTCATACCGACGATTTCCGGGCGCTGGGCCGCCAGCTTCGAGAGCGCGACGCCAAACGGCGCGGAAACGGTCGCCTGACCTTCATCAGCAATGGAGGCGATCATCGCCGACGTTTTTAAGCGTGGTTTACTCTGGCTCATTACAGCACTCCTTCCGGTTTGTTGGCGTCCAGCACCGCAATCGCTTTTTGCCATTCGTCGGCATCGACGCGGATAAAATGGTTCTTATCGCGGGTTTCAAGGAACGGCACCCCTTTGCCCATCAGCGTGTCGCATAAAATGACCCGCGGCTGGTTGCCCGCATGATTTTTCGCGTTATCAAAGGCGGCCACCACCGCTGCCAGATCGTTACCGTCCACGCGCTGCACGTACCAGCCGAAGGCGGCCCATTTTTCATGCAGCGGCTCAAAGCCGAGAATTTTGCGCGAATCGCCGTCCGCCTGCTGTTTGTTCACGTCAACGAGGTTAATCAGATTAGTCAGGCCGTAGTGGGCCGCCGACATCGCCGCTTCCCAGGTTGAACCTTCGTCCAGCTCCCCATCCGACATAGAGTTAAAAACCCAGGATGCGCTGCCCTTTTTCTTCAGACCGAGCGCCATCCCGACGGCGATGGAGAGCCCCTGCCCCAGCGAGCCGCCGGACATCTCCATTCCAGGCGTATAGGTCGCCATGCCCGACATCGGCAGGCGGCTGTCGTCGGAACCGTAGGTCTCCAGCTCCTCTTCCGGGATAATTCCCGCTTCCAGCAGCGCCGCATAATAGGCGATGGCGTAATGACCGTGAGAGAGCAGAAAACGGTCACGCCCTTCCCACTGCGGATCTTCCGGACGGTAGCGCATCGCGTGGCTGAAGGCGGTGGCCAGCACATCCGCATAGCCTAATGCCTGGCCGATATAGCCCTGCCCCTGGACTTCGCCCATTTGCAGGGCATAGCGACGGATACGCCACGCCGCCGCGGCAACTTGTTGTGTTTCTGTCATCTTCATCTGATTGCCTCGCTTAGTGGATTAACATGCCGCCGTTCACGTCCAGGGTGATACCGGTCGAGTAGGAAGAGAGATCGCTGCCGAGGAACAGGGCGGCGCGCGCGATATCCACCGCATCGCCCAGACGGTTCATCGGGATCCCGGCGAGGATATTGGCCGTCATGTCGTCGGTCAGCTTGCCGGCGGTAATATCGGTCTGAATCAGCCCCGGCGTGATGCAGTTTACGCGGACGTTATCCGGGCCAAGCTCGCGCGCCATCGCCCGCGCCAGGCCGAGCACACCGGCTTTTGCCGCGCTGTAGTGCGGGCCGCCGAAGATACCGCCGCCGCGCTGGGCGGAAACCGATGAGATACAGACAATGCTGCCCGATTTTTGCGCCCGCATCGCCGGAATAACCGCCTGCGACATCAGCAGCGTGCCGCGCAGGCTGACGTCCAGCACCGCGTCATAGTTGGCACGCTTAATTTCCATCAGCTTCAGCGGCTGGGTAATGCCGGCGTTATTCACCAGCACATCAACCCGGCCATATTTCGCCACAATCTGTTCGATCGCCGCCTGCACCTGAACTTCATCGGCGACGTTCGCTGCCAGACCAAGATGGCCTTCGCCCAGGGCCGCCGCAGCGGCTTTGCTGGCTTCGCCATTGAGGTCGATAATGACCACGCTGGCGCCGTTCTCGGCAAATAATTTGGCGGTGGCAAAACCCAAACCGCGTGCGGAGGCCGCGCCAGTAATAATGGCGACTTTATCTTTTAATAACATATTTTCACTCCATGACATGACGTCATATTAATTAACAGAAATATTGCCGTTATTGTGGCTCATCGAGGAAAAGAATCACCACCAGACCTATTGCGGCGCAGATACCAAAATAGGTGAATACAGAATTAAAGCTGCCGGTCTGATCAAGTAAAAAACCGGCGGCCATCGGGGCGACAAAGCCGCCAAGGTTGCCGCCGCTATTAATAATAGAAGAGGCAATCGGATAGGTTTTACTGTCCGAAACGGCCATTCCGTAGGCGGTAAAAGCCGGCCAGCCAATATTCAAACAAAAACCGACAAAGAATAATCCAATACATACCGCCAAGGTGCTTGCTGGAATGTTCAGCATAATGAGCATCATGACCACGGTTGAAATCGCGGTGAACATCATGGTGGGTTTACGCCGGCGGCCTAACACTTTATCCGAGATCCAGCCTCCACCAATCGCGCCAATAAAGCCGCCGATGCACGGCATACTCGCCACGAAGCCCATACTCATCACGTCAAAACCGCGCTCTTTCACTAAATACAGCGGGATCCACGTTAATAACCCGTACAGCACGCTGACCATCATAAAATAGGCCAGACAGTCACCAAGAATATTTTTCGAGGTAAATAATCCTTTCGCCGTATCGATAGGCGCCATCTTTTTCACCCGAATAATTTTATCCAGCCAGGTGAAGCGGTCGGCAATTAATATATTTTCGCGGACGGCGTTTTTATCAGTTTCACGCCCGGCATTAATCTCTTCCAGTTCGCGTTGCGAAACAAATCCGCTTTCCGCGGGCGTTGACTTAACCAACAGGTACCACGCGACCGCCGCCACAATCCCCGGTATCGCAAAGGAGAAAAAGACCCATCGCCAGCCCCAGGTAACCGCGATCCACACCGCCAGCGGCGGTACGATTATCGGCGCAAACATGGTGGCGGCGATGTAGACGCCCGTTGCCGTGGCCTTCTCTTTCGGCGGGAACCAGTTATTAATGGTTGAAGCCAGCCCCACCGGGCACGGCCCTTCGCTAAGCCCCAGCCCCAGTCGCACCATCTTCAGGCCAAATACCGAGCTCACGGTGCCCATCAGCCAGGTAAAAGCGGAAAAGCCGAAAATAGACAGCGAGACCAGTCCCCGGGTGCCGCGTCTGGCAATAAAAAAACCGGCCGGGATCTGGCTTACCGCATAGCCGAGGAAAAACATGCTGGCGATGGCCCCGGCCTCAAAGTTGTTGATATGAAACTCGTCAATAATGAACGGCAGTACCGCACCGATATTCGTTCTGTCGGCGTAATTTATGGCATACACCAGGAAAATCATCGTCAAAACCACGAAACGATATTTTGTTTTTCTGGCGTCAGTACAGACAACAGTATCTATACGTGACATAGGGTATCCTCTTTATTTTTTTATGTTTTTGTCGCGACCCTTACCGCATCGCGCCCTGTTATCAGGCCTGTAGTTGCAATATAACAATCCCAAAAAGAAAGAGTATTCAAAAAAGCTCAATTGCGCGTGAGAAAAATTTGCTTCGTGACTGCACTCAAATTCCTGTGAATTATTTTTTTCGAAAGTTGTGCATTTAAAACTGTTAACTTCATCACGGATTGCGCCATCACTTATTTTCCGGCTGTGCTATGCTGACCATCATTTTCTGGGATAACGGCTGGACGTCCTTCTTTCTGAGTAAAAAAACCGCCTTGCGTTATTCCCCCCGCCGGAGGAAATCATGAACCAGCCGCTGCAGAATAAAAGCTTGCCGATGCCATCCTTACGTAATATTCAGGCCTTTATTGAAGTGGCTGATACCGGCAGCCTGAACCTGGCGGCAGAGAATCTTAATATTACGGCCTCCGCGGTAAGTCATCAGATAGCCAGCCTGGAACAGTATCTGGGAAAAAAGATATTTTCCCGTAGCAGTAAAGGGATGGTATTAACCACAATTGGCGAAAAATACCTTAAAGAGGTTTCCGGGGCGTTAAATGTTATTGGTCAGGCCACTAACCAGGTGATTAATGATATCCACCAGGATTATTTACGGATTCATTCCGCGCCGAGCTTTGGATTATTGTGGCTGATGCCCCGTCTGAATAAATTTCGCCAGGCCTGGCCGGAGCTTAAAATTAGCCTGACCTGCTCTTATGAAAGCATCCAGTTCTCCCGCGATAATATTGATATCGATATTCGCCACGGGCTCTCACAGTGGCCAACCCTGGTGGTCAAGACCATAAAAAATGAACGCGTGCTCCCCTTTAGCTCATCGACTTATTTAGCCGGCCGCGACGTTCAGTCCATTGAAGACCTGCTGGCCTGCGACCTTATTCATTCCGATAGCACGCTGATAGGCTGGAGCAACTGGCTGTCGTGGCATAAGGTTCGCGGCTGGAATAAAAACTTTATTTTTAATTTTGACCGCTCCTATATGAGTATTGAGGCTGCCCGGATGGGAATGGGGATTATTCTTGAGAGTAATTTGCTGGCCGGGCAGAGCGTGAGCCAACGCCACCTGGAACCCGTCTTTACCCGCGACGTCAGCATGCCGGTTAACGCGCATCACTTCGTTCTACCGCACCCGAATGAACAAAAAGAGAAAGTGAAGATCTTCTTTGCCTGGGTTGCCGAAGAGCTGAGTCGCGAAGGATTTCATATCTAGCAGCAAACGGTGGACAAACCGCCAACCTGCGCCTAGAGTTAATCAATCGATTGATTAACTTTTCTCGCGCGATGACAACCACTCCCACGACCAGTAAGGGCGAGCAGGCGAAAAGCCTGCTTATCGCCGCCGCAATCGCCCAGTTTGGCGAATACGGCCTGCACGCCACAACCCGCGATATTGCCGCCCAGGCCGGGCAGAATATCGCCGCCATTACCTACTATTTTGGTTCCAAGGACGATCTCTATCTCGCCTGCGCCCAGTGGATTGCCGATTTTATCGAGCACAATTTCCGCCCCCACGCGCAGGCGGCGGAAGCGCTGTGCGCTGAGCCTGTTCCGGATAAAGCCGCCATGCGCACCCTAATACTGGGCGCCTGCCAGAATATGATTTTGCTGCTGACCCAGGACGACACCGTCAATTTGAGCAAATTTATCTCCCGCGAGCAGCTGTCGCCAACGCCGGCCTACCGGCTCATCCACGATCAGGTGATTGCTCCGCTACACTGCTACCTGACCCGCTTAATCGCCGCCTATACCGGCCTTAACGCTGACAGCACGGAAATGGTCCTCCACACCCACGCGCTGCTGGGCGAAGTTCTCGCTTTTCGCCTTGGTCGGGAAACGGTGCTGCGCCGCGCGGGCTGGGCTGAATTCGATCGGGACAAAACCGCGCAAATTATTGAGGTTATCACCTGCCATATTGATTTCGTTCTGGAAGGATTATCGCAAAGGAGTCTGGAGTCATGAAAAAACCGCTCATCGTCGTTGTGCTGCTTCTCCTGCTGGCCGCTGTCATTGGCGGAGGCTGGTGGTGGTACCAGAGCAGCCAGCAGAAAGCGCTCACGCTGTATGGCAACGTGGATATTCGTACCGTCAACCTCAGCTTCCGCGTGGGCGGGCGGCTGGCGTCGCTCAGCGTCGACGAGGGCGATGCGATTAAAGCCGGGCAGACCCTGGGCGAGCTGGACCGAGCGCCCTACGAGAATGCCCTGCAGCAGGCTCAGGCCAACGTTTCCACCGCCCAGGCGCAGTACGACCTGATGATGGCGGGGTATCGCTCGGAAGAGATCGCTCAGGCCGCCGCCGCGGTCAACCAGGCGCAGGCCGCTTACGACTATGCGCAGAATTTTTACCAGCGCCAGCTGGGGCTGCGCAAAAGCAGCGCCATCTCCGCTAACGACCTGGAAAACGCCCGCTCATCGCGCGATCAGGCCCAGGCGACGCTGAAGTCCGCGCAGGATAAGCTGCGCCAGTACCGCGCCGGTAATCGTCCGCAGGAAATCGCCCAGGCCAAAGCCAGCCTTGAACAGGCGCAGGCCGCGCTGGCGCAGGCGAAGCTGGATCTGCACGATACCACGCTGGCCTCGCCGTCCGACGGGACGCTGATGACCCGCGCCGTCGAGCCGGGCAGCATGCTCAGCGCTGGCGGCACGGTGATGACGTTATCGTTAACCCATCCGGTGTGGGTACGCGCCTATATCGATGAAAAAAACCTCGGTCAGGCCCAGCCGGGTCGCGAAGTGCTGCTTTACACCGATAGTCGCCCGGATAAACCCTACCGCGGCAAAATCGGCTTCGTCTCCCCTACCGCTGAATTCACGCCGAAAACCGTGGAAACGCCGGACCTGCGCACCGATCTGGTTTATCGCCTGCGTATTGTGGTCACTGATGCCGACGACGCGCTGCGCCAGGGGATGCCGGTCACCGTCACCTTCAGTCACGGAAACGGCCAATGAGCGAGGACGTGATTACGCTGAGCGGCCTGACCCGGCGCTTTGCCGGCATGGATCGCCCGGCCGTCGCGCCGCTGGACTGCACCATTCACTCCGGCTATGTGACCGGTCTGGTGGGCCCGGATGGCGCCGGAAAAACCACCCTGATGCGCATGCTCGCCGGGCTGCTGAAGCCCAACGCAGGCAGCGCAAAAGTGATCGGCTTCGACCCGATTGCCGACGATAGCGCCCTGCATGCGGTGCTCGGCTATATGCCGCAGAAATTCGGCCTGTATGAAGATCTGACGGTGATGGAAAACCTGACGCTCTACGCCGATCTGCGCAGCGTGACCGGCGAGGCGCGGGAAAAAACCTTCGCCAGGCTGCTGGAGTTTACCTCCCTCGGCCCCTTTACCGGCCGGCTGGCGGGCAAGCTTTCCGGCGGCATGAAGCAGAAACTTGGCCTGGCCTGCACCCTCGTCGGCGAACCGAAAGTCCTGCTACTGGACGAACCCGGCGTCGGCGTCGACCCTATCTCCCGCCGCGAACTGTGGCAGATGGTGCACGAACTGGCGGGCGACGGAATGCTGATCCTCTGGAGCACCTCTTATCTTGATGAGGCCGAGCAGTGCCGGGACGTTCTGTTGATGAACGAGGGCCAGCTGCTCTACCAGGGGGCGCCAAAAGAGCTGACGCAGACCATGGCCGGACGCAGCTTTTTGGTTTCCAGCGCCCGGGAGAATAACCGCCGCCTCCTCCAGCGTACGCTGAAGCTACCGCAGGTCAGCGATGGCGTGATTCAGGGTAAATCGGTACGCCTGATCCTTAAAAAAGAGGCCAGCATAAGCGATGTACAGAAGGCTGGCGATATGCCGCCGCTGGAGGTCGCCGAAACCGCGCCGCGCTTCGAGGATGCCTTTATCGACCTGCTGGGCGGCGCCGGTACTGCCGAATCGCCGCTGGGCAACATTATCCACACCGTGGAAGGCTCCCATGAGGACACGGTGATTGAAGCGCAGACCCTGACCAAGAAATTCGGCGATTTTGCCGCCACCGACCACGTTGATTTTCAGGTCAAACGCGGGGAGATTTTCGGCCTCCTCGGGCCTAACGGCGCGGGAAAGTCTACGACGTTTAAGATGATGTGCGGCCTGCTGGTCCCCACCTCCGGGAAAGCGCTGGTGCTGGGCATGGACCTGAAAGTCAGCTCCGGCAAGGCGCGTCAGCATCTGGGCTATATGGCGCAGAAGTTCTCGCTCTACGGCAACCTTTCCGTTGAGCAGAACCTGCGCTTCTTCTCCGGCGTCTACGGCCTGCGCGGACGGGCGCAGAACGACAAAATCGCCAGCATGAGCGAGGCGTTTGGCCTGAAAAGCATCGCCCGGCAGGCCGCCGACGATCTGCCGCTCGGCTATAAACAGCGCCTGGCGCTGGCCTGCTCGCTGATGCACGAACCGGATATCCTGTTTCTTGATGAACCCACTTCCGGGGTCGATCCCCTCACCCGCCGCGAATTCTGGCTGCATATCAACAGTATGGTGGATAAAGGCGTGACGGTGATGGTCACCACCCACTTTATGGATGAAGCGGAGTATTGCGATCGTATCGGCCTGGTCTATCGCGGCAAACTGATCGCCAGCGGCACGCCGGACGATCTGAAGGCGCTGGCGGCGGATGATGAACAGCCTGACCCGACGATGGAGCAGGCGTTTATCACCCTCATTCACGACTGGGATAAGGAGAACGCCGGTGAGCGCTAAACTGCTATCGTGGCGGCGCGTACGCGCCCTGTGCGTGAAAGAGACGCGGCAGATTGTCCGCGACCCCAGCAGCTGGCTGATTGCGGTGGTCATCCCCCTGCTGCTGCTGTTTATCTTTGGCTACGGGATTAACCTCGACTCCAGCAAGCTGCGGGTGGGCGTGCTGCTGGAGCAGCAGAGCGAAGAGGCGCTGGATTTTGTCCATACCATGACCGGCTCCCCTTATATCGACGCCACCATCAGCGATAACCGCCAGGAACTGGTGCAGATGATGCAGGCGGGACGCATTCGCGCCCTGGTAACCCTGCCGGTGGACTTCGACCAGAAGATGGCCCGCCCCGGCGACGATGCGCCGATCCAGCTCATCACCGACGGTAGCGAACCGAATACCGCTAACTTCGCCCAGGGCTACGTCGAAGGCATCTGGCAAATCTGGCAGCAGCAGCGGGCGGAAGATCGCGGCGAAACCTTCGAGCCGCTAATCGACGTGCAGACGCGCTACTGGTTTAACCCGGCCGCGATCAGCCAGCATTTTATTATCCCCGGCGCGATTACCATCATTATGACGGTAGTCGGCGCGATCCTGACCTCGCTGGTGGTGGCCCGCGAGTGGGAGCGCGGCACCATGGAGGCGCTGCTGTCGACCGAGATTACCCGCGCCGAGCTGCTGCTGTGCAAGCTGATCCCCTACTATTTCCTCGGCATGCTGGCGATGCTGCTGTGTATGCTGGTGGCGGTGTTTATTCTCGGCGTGCCCTTTCGCGGTTCGCTGGTGATTCTGTTTTTTATCACCAGCCTGTTTTTGCTGAGCACCCTGGGAATGGGGCTGCTGATTTCCACCATTACCCGCAACCAGTTTAACGCCGCGCAGGTGGCGCTGAATGCCGCATTCCTGCCTTCAATTATGCTGTCCGGGTTTATTTTTCAGATAGACAGCATGCCGGCGATAATCCGCGCGGTGACCTACGTGATCCCGGCGCGCTATTTTGTCAGCACCCTGCAAAGCCTGTTTCTGGCGGGCAACATCCCGGTGGTGCTGCTGGTGAACGTGATGTTTTTAATCGCCTCGGCGGTGATGTTTATCGGCCTGACGTGGCTGAAAACCAAACGGCGTCTGGATTAATTTGCCTGCGTGCCCCCCGGGTTGCGGCTAACGTCTTACCCGGGCTACCGTTTCTGCCAGATTGGGTAGCCAGGATAAGCGCAGTCCGGGAATACAAAGCAGTATAAAGAGAGAATATAAGATGTTTCATCGCTTATGGACGTTAATCCGCAAAGAGCTACAGTCGCTGTTGCGTGAACCGCAGACGCGGGCGATTTTGATTATGCCGGTGCTCATTCAGGTGCTGCTGTTCCCCTTTGCCGCCACGCTGGAGGTAACGAACGCCACCATCGCCATCTATAACGAAGACAACGGCAAGCACGCCGTGGAGCTGACCCAGCGCTTTGCCCGCGCCAAAGCCTTCACCCACGTGCTGTTACTGAAAAGTCCTCAGGAAATAAGACCGACCATCGATGAACAAAAAGCGCTATTGGTCGTGCGTTTCCCGGCGGATTTTTCGCGCAACCTCGACACCAACCAGACCGCCCCGCTCCAGCTGCTGCTGGACGGGCGCAACTCCAACAGCGCGCAAATTGCCGCCAACTACCTCCAGCAGATCGTCAAAAGCTATCAGCAGGACCTGCTGGAAGGCAAAGCCAAACCGAACAATAGCGAGCTGGTGGTACGCAACTGGTATAACCCGAATCTCGATTACAAATGGTTCGTGGTGCCGTCGCTGATCGCCATGATCACCACCATCGGCGTAATGATCGTCACCTCGCTCTCCGTTGCCCGCGAGCGCGAACAGGGGACGCTCGACCAGCTGCTGGTCTCGCCGCTGGCAACCTGGCAGATCTTTATCGGTAAAGCGGTCCCGGCGCTGATTGTCGCCACCCTGCAGGCGACCATCGTGCTGGGGATCGGTATCTGGGCCTATCAGATTCCCTTCGCTGGCTCACTGCTGCTGTTTTACTTCACGATGATCGTTTACGGTCTGTCGCTGGTAGGATTCGGACTGCTGATTTCGTCGCTGTGCTCCACGCAGCAGCAGGCGTTTATCGGCGTATTCGTCTTTATGATGCCGGCGATTTTACTCTCCGGCTACGTTTCGCCGGTGGAAAATATGCCGGTATGGCTACAAAACCTGACGTGGGTGAACCCGATTCGTCATTTCACCGATATCACCAAGCAGATCTATTTGAAGGATGCGAGTCTGGAAATCGTGTGGGGAAGTTTGTGGCCGCTACTGGTCATAGCGGCCACCACCGGCTCGGCGGCGTATGCGATGTTCCGAAGAAAGATCGCGTAATACTCGTCATCGTTCAAGCCGCAACTGTGCTGGCTCGCCTTGCTCCCCCCAGTCACATAGTTATCTATGCTTCTGGGGATTCGCTGCGTTGCCGCCTTGTTGTAGCCCGAACGATTTAGCGTATCTGTTTTTATCTTTCGCCAGCAGTGAAACCACCGCCGGACCGGCCAGTATTGCCAGCCCGGCGAGGGCCAGCAGCAGGTTATTGTGCAGCACGCGCGACAGCAGCCACAGCACGATCACCGCGGTACCGAAGTACCAGGTGGTGGTGAGTTCCTCAAGGAAATCACCGACGTCGCGCCAGCGCTCATCGTGATGGCGCTGCAAAAACAGCATCGACACTAACGTGACGCCGTACAGCACGCACAAACCTAATCCGACGCGCACCAGCGCGCCGCTCATCCAACCCATCACCAGTACTGCCACGACCAGTAGATGCAACATAATCTGCCAGCAACTAAGACCCGTTGCGACGCGTACACGTTGTTGCCACTTCATGGCTTCTCTCCTGAAGGATTTTTCTCTGCTACTCAGAGTACCGCACTTTACGGAAAATTCCGTATCACCGCATCTTTTTGTGACCTCTACTACACTATTTCCTACAGGAAAGTGACATTGCCCAGAGAAATAAGGACAAACAAATGCCGCGATTTTCGTTAAACGTGCTGACAATTAACACCCATAAAGGGTTTACTGCGTTCAATCGCCGCTTTATTTTGCCCGAATTACGCGAAGCGGTGCGCAGCGTCAGCGCCGACATTGTTTGCCTGCAGGAGGTGATGGGGGCGCACGAAATTCATCCGCTGCATATCGAAAACTGGCCGGATACCACCCACTATGAGTTTCTGGCCGATACCATGTGGAGCGATTACGCCTACGGCCGCAACGCCGTTTACCCGGAAGGGCATCACGGCAACGCGGTCCTCTCCCGCTTCCCCATCGAACATTATCAAAATCTTGATGTGTCGGTCGGCAACAGCGAAAAGCGCGGCCTGCTCTACTGCCGCATCGTCCCGCCGGAAAGCGGCATCGCTATCCATTTATTCTGCGTGCACCTGGGACTGCGCGCTCATCAACGTCAGGCCCAGCTGACAATGCTGGCAGACTGGGTGAACGGTTTACCCGCGGGCGAACCGGTGGTGGTAGCCGGTGATTTTAACGACTGGCGGCAGCAGGCGAACCGCCAGCTTAAAGCCCAGGCCGGGCTGGAGGAGATTTTTACCCGCGCCAGAGGGCGCCCGGCGCGCACTTTCCCGGTCAGCTTTCCGCTGCTGCGACTTGACCGCATCTACGTAAAAAACGCCCACGCCAGCCAGCCCAGAGCGCTGGCGTTAAAACAGTGGCGTCATCTGTCCGATCATGCACCGCTTAGCGTGGAGATACATCTGTGAAATGCAGCTGGCAGGAAGGAAACCGCATTCGGCTATTAGAAAATGGCGATAACTATTATCCGGCCCTGTTTGCCGCCATCGGCCGCGCGCAGCAGCGGGTGATCCTTGAGTCTTTTATCTGGTTTGAAGATGACGTCGGCAAACAGCTCCATGCCGTTCTGTTAAAAGCGGCCCAGCGCGGCGTGCGCGTCGAGGTCTTACTGGACGGCTACGGCTCGCCGGATTTAAGCGAAAGCTTTGTGGGCGAGCTGACGTCGGCTGGCGTGATTTTTCGCTATTACGATCCGCGCCCGCGCCTGCTCGGCATGCGCACTAATTTATTTCGCCGTATGCATCGCAAAATCGTGGTGATCGACGACGTTACCGCCTTTGTCGGCGGCATTAACTACTCCGCCGAGCACATGACCGATTACGGTCCGGAGGCCAAACAGGATTACGCCGTACAAGTCGAAGGGCCGGTGGTGCTCGATATTCTGCAATTTGAACTCGAAAACCTCCCCACCAGCGAAGCGACCCGACGCTGGTGGCAGCGGCGTCGGCATAAGCCTGAAATCAACCGCAACCCCGGCGAAGCGCAGGCGCTGTTTATCTGGCGGGATAATCAGGATCATCGCGATGATATTGAGCGTCACTATCTGAAGATGCTGACCAGCGCCCGCCGGGAAGTGATTATCGCTAACGCCTACTTTTTCCCCGGCTATCGGCTGCTGCACGCTATGCGCAACGCTGCCCGCCGCGGCGTGCGCGTTAAGCTCATCGTTCAGGGTGAGCCGGATATTCCGATTGTCAAATTCGGCGCGCGCCTGCTCTACCACTATCTGGTAAAAGGCGGCGTGCAGATTTTCGAATATCGCCGCCGTCCGCTACACGGCAAAGTGGCGCTGGCGGACGATCACTGGGCCACTGTGGGCTCCAGCAACCTCGACCCCCTGAGCCTGTCGCTGAATCTGGAAGCCAACCTGGTGATTCACGACCGCGAGTTTAACCAGACGCTGCGCGATAATCTCAATGGCTTAATCCTTAACGACTGCCGCGAGGTCGATAAGCGCATTTTGTCGAAACGAACCTGGTGGCGGCTCGGCATTAGCGTGCTGGCGTTCCACTTCCTGCGCCACTTCCCTGCCTGGGTCGGATGGCTACCGGCCCATACGCCGCTGCTGTCGCGGGTTCAGCCCCCGGTACAGCCAGAAATAGAAACCCAGGACCGCGTGGACCCGGAAAACCAGGAGGTGAAATCCTGATGGCGAAATCTCACCCTCGCTGGCGGATGGCGAAAAAAATCCTGACGGTGCTCTTTTTTATCGCCGTCGTCGTTCTGCTGGTGGTCTACGCGCAAAAAATCGACTGGCAGGACGTGTGGAAGGTCATTCGCGATTACAACCGTACGGCGCTGCTCAGCGCCATCGGGTTGGTTATCGCCAGCTACCTGATCTATGGCTGCTACGACCTGCTGGGGCGCGCTTACTGCGGCCACAAGCTGGCTAAACGCCAGGTGATGCTGGTGTCGTTTATCTGCTACGCCTTTAACCTGACGCTCAGCACCTGGGTGGGTGGGATTGGTATGCGCTATCGGCTCTACTCGCGCCTCGGCCTGAGCGGCGCAACCATTACCCGTATCTTCTCCCTGAGCATTACCACCAACTGGCTGGGCTATATTCTGCTCGGCGGCATTATTTTTAGCTCCGGCATGGTGAAGGTGCCCGAGCGCTGGTATATCAGCCAGTCGTCGCTGCAAATTCTGGGCGTCGTTTTACTGCTGATTTCCGCGTTTTACCTGTGGGCCTGCGCCTTTGCTAAAAAGCGCCATCTGACGATAAAAGGCCAGCGGCTGGTTCTGCCGTCCTGGCGCTTCGCGTTATTGCAGATGGCGGTTTCCAGCCTGAACTGGATGGCGATGGGGGCGATTATCTGGCTGCTGCTGGGCCCGCAGGTGGACTATTTTCTCGTGCTCGGCGTGCTGCTGGTCAGCAGCATTGCGGGGGTTATCGTGCATATTCCGGCAGGCATTGGCGTGCTTGAGGCGGTATTTATCGCCATGCTTTCCGGGGAAGAGATTTCGCGCGGCGCGATTATCGCCGCCCTGCTTGCCTATCGCGCCCTGTACTACTTCCTGCCGCTGCTGCTGGCGACCATCGGCTACCTGATTCTGGAGAGCCGGGCGAAGCATCTGCGGGAGAAAAACCAGCGCAAGCTGGCGGGCGAGTAGTCAAAAAAGCCCCGGTCGCGGATGCTGACCGGGGCTACAGGTTCATCGTTTTCTGCGGTCTGGTAGCCCGGATAAGGCGCATCGCGCCGCCATCCGGGAACGAGTTAACGACGGTTGCCGAAAATGCGCAGCAGCATCAGGAACAGGTTGATAAAGTCCAGATACAGCGTCAGCGCCCCAAGAATCGAGTATTTGCGCAGCGTTGACGCATCGCGAACGTCAATCTGCTCGCCGATGTTTTTCAGCTTCTGGGTGTCATAGGCGGTCAGGCCGACGAAGACGATCACCCCGATGTAGGTCACCGCCCACATCAGCGCTTCGCTCTTCAGCCAGAAGTTAACCAGCGACGCCAGCAGGATACCGATAAGCGCCATAAACAGCATATTGCCGAAGCCGCTCAGGTCGCGTTTAGTGGTATAGCCGTAAAGGCTCATCACGCCAAACATCCCGCCTGCCACCACGAAGGTACTGGCGATCGATGAGTAGGTATAGACGAGGAATATACTGGATAAGGTGAGCCCGGTTAGCGCCGAATAGAGCATAAACAGAGTGGTCGCCATTCCCGCGCTCAGCCGCTGCACCATGCCGGAGAGCACAAATACCAGCCCCAGCTGGGCGATGATCAGGCCGAAAAAGGTTATTTTGCTGGAAAAGACAAACATCATCACCGCAGGGGTGTTGGCCGCAAACCACGCGATAAACGCCGTGAGCAGCAGCCCGACCGTCATCCAGCCGTACACCTGCGCCATATAAGTTTGAAGTCCGCTGCGACCCTGTACGATCGACCCGGAACGAGGATATCTATCCATGACTGTCTCCTGATTAACGAAATTTATCTTCTAAGCGTACCACACTACCAGCGTTCTGCCGCTTCACGGTCGCTATCTCGCGCATCGACCCAGCGCTCGCCTTCCGGCGTCGCCTCCCGCTTCCAGAACGGCGCGCGGGTCTTCAGGTAATCCATAATAAACTCCCCCGCCGCAAACGCGCTACCGCGGTGGGCGCTGGTGACGCCGACAAAGACAATCTCCTCCCCGGGCCACATCTCGCCGATACGGTGAATCACCGTCACCCGGCCCAGCGGCCAGCGCTCGCGCGCCTGTTCCACAATCTCCGCCAGCGACTTTTCCGTCATCCCCGGATAGTGTTCGAGGGTCAGCGCTTTGACGCTGTCGCCAAGGTTGTGGTTGCGGACCTTGCCGGTAAACGTCACTACCGCGCCGTCTTCATCGCGCTCGGCCAGCCAGGGGTATTCGTCGCCGACCTTAAAGCGGTCATGGCTGACGATAATACGCGTCTGCGTCATGTTATCCCCCGGTAACCGGCGGGAAAAACGCCACTTCATCACCGGCCGCCAGCGGGTGATCAAACGTCGTCAGCGTCTGGTTTACCGCCGCTAGCAGCTTGCCCTCCTCCAGCGCCAGCGCCCAGCGGTCGCCGCGGGCGATCAGCTGCTGGCGAACGGCTTCAACCGTGGTCAGGCCTTGCGGATCGAGCGTCAGGGAGTCGGTGCCGAGCAGTTCGCGCACCTGGGCAAAAAAAAGAACCTTAATCATGGCTATCTTCCACTCTGAAATCGCCGGACTTGCCGCCGCTTTTCGCCAGCAGGCGCACCGGACCTATCACCATATCTTTCTGCACCGCTTTGCACATATCGTAAATCGTCAGCGCGGCGACGGAAGCGGCGGTCAGGGCTTCCATCTCAACGCCGGTTTTCCCGGTCAGACGGCACAGGGATTCGATACGCACCCGGTTATGCTCGGGCTGCGCCTGCAGATTGACTTCGACTTTGCTCAGCATCAGCGGATGGCAAAGCGGAATCAGCTCCCAGGTGCGTTTTGCCGCCTGGATCCCGGCAATGCGCGCGGTGGCAAAGACATCGCCTTTGTGATGGCTACCGTCGATAATCATCGCCAGCGTCGTGGCCTGCATTTCAACATAGGCCTCGGCGCGCGCTTCGCGAACCGTCTCCGCTTTCCCTGAGACATCGACCATGTGCGCTTCGCCGGCGGCGTTAATATGGGTCAGCTGCGTCATAAATTACTTCTTAAGATGAGAGATAAAGTTGCACGGGCGCGTGCGCGCATCGAGCTGCGGCGCAATAATGTTGTCCCATGCGGTACGACAGGCTTTGGTTGAGCCGGGCATCGCAAAAATCAGCGTGCGGTTCGCCACCCCGGCAACGGCGCGGGACTGCAGGGTCGAGGTGCCGATCTCTTCGAAGGAGAGCATGCGGAACACCTCGCCGAAACCTTCCACTTCGCGGTCAAACAGCGGCAGCAGCGCTTCCGGCGCCTGGTCGCCGTCGGTAAAACCGGTGCCGCCGGTAATCAGCACCACCTGCACCTCATCGCCGGCAATCCACGCCGACACCTGGGCGCGAATGGCGTAGCGGTTCTCTTTCACAATCGCCTTATCGACGATGACATGCCCCGCCTCCTCAGCCGCGTCGCGCAGCCAGTGTCCGGAGGTGTCGTCCTCTTCGCCACGTCGGCTGGAGACGGTGAGAATAGCAATACGGGTCGGGATAAACTCAGCGCTGGCCTGGCTCATCTGATCGCTCCTTAAAATGAATTATCCGCCAATATAGGACAGGTTCTGGGTAATACCGGTGTTGCCCTGATGCAGGAAGTGGGTCTGTTTTTTGTGCGTTAACGCCTCGGATATGCGCGCCTCCAGCGCCGGCTGCTGCTGCTCATCGGCGAGCAGATCGCGCAGATCGACGCCGCCTTCGCCGAACAGGCACAGGTGCAATTTACCCACGGAAGAGACGCGCAGACGGTTACAGGTAGCGCAGAAGTCTTTTTCATAAGGCATAATCAGACCGATTTCCCCGGCATAATCCGGATGGCAAAACACCTGCGCCGGGCCGTCGCTACGCTGGCGGATCTGATGGATCCAGCCGCGACGCAGCAGCTCATCGCGCAGCACCATGCCCGAGATATGATGGCGGCGGAACAGATCGCTGCCTTCGCCGGTTTCCATCAATTCAATAAAACGCAGCTGAATGCGGCGCGGCTGGATCCACGCCAGAAAAGTGTCGAGCTGGTGATGGTTAACGTCGCGCATCAGCACGGTATTGACCTTCACTTTTTCGAAGCCAGCGGCAAATGCGGCATCGATGCCGTCCATCACCTGATGAAACTTGTCCTGGCCGGTGATGGCGTGAAACTGACGCGCATCGAGGCTATCCACGCTGACGTTAATCGCCGTCAGCCCGGCATCGCGCCAGCTTTCAACGTCGCGCGCCAGCCGGTAGCCGTTGGTGGTGACCGCAATCTGGCGAATAGAAGGGTTTTCCCGCACCGCGGCGATGATGTCGGTAAAATCGCGACGCAGCGAGGGTTCGCCGCCGGTCAGGCGCACCTTTTCCGTCCCCAGGGCGGAGAACGCGCGCGTCACGCGGCGAACTTCATCAACGCTGAGAAAGCCTTTATTGGTGACGGCGCCGGGCTTATAGCCATCGGGGAGACAGTAGGTGCAACGAAAGTTGCATACGTCGGTAATTGATAAACGCAGATAGTAAAACTTCCGCGCAAATGCATCGGTAAGCTGTGAAGCCATAGACACCTTTCCAAATACGGGAGACGCGGTCATTTCTTTTCGCGCCCTGGTGGCAACCGAGGTTGTCACGGCCAAAGCACCATATCTTTCGACACAGGCACAGAGGCTAGAGTGTTAGTGGGTTACGCCGAATAGTAGCGCTTTAATAACGGTTATGCCATTTCCAGTTTCGTTATATAATAATGTATATATCGATACGATCGCGTATTTTCGCTACAGAATAGCTAAAAACCACGCTTTTGCATTGATGTCGGTCAGTTTGTCAGATTCAGCCCATCGTCTTTTAGGGGTAGATCGGTTACTGTGAGCCCGATAAATGGTTATAAGGGATTTTTATGCGCAATCGCACTTTCGCCGATCTGGATCGCGTGGTGGCACTCGGCGGCGGGCACGGGCTGGGCCGGGTAATGTCATCCCTCTCTTCGCTCGGTTCACGCCTCACCGGCATCGTCACCACGACCGATAACGGCGGCTCTACGGGGCGCATTCGTCGCGCGGAAGGCGGCATCGCCTGGGGCGATATGCGCAACTGTATTAATCAGCTCATCGCCGAACCCAGCGTGGCCTCGGCGATGTTTGAGTACCGTTTTAGCGGCAACGGCGAGCTTTCCGGGCATAACCTCGGCAATTTGATGCTTAAGGCGCTGGATCACCTGAGCGTGCGCCCGCTTGAAGCGATCAATTTGATCAGGAATCTTCTTAAGGTCGACGCGTTTCTGATCCCGATGTCGGAACAACCGGTCGATCTTATGGCCATCGACCATGAAGGGCACGAAGTTTACGGTGAAGTGAATATCGATCAGCTTGCCAGCGTGCCGCGCGAGCTTATGCTCTCCCCGCCGGTGCCCACCACCCGTGAAGCGATAGAAGCCATCGCCGAAGCCGATTTAATCCTGATTGGCCCCGGCAGCTTCTATACCAGCCTGATGCCGATTCTGCTGCTTGATGAGATGGCGAAGGCGCTGCGCCGCACGCCCGCGCCAATGGTGTTTATCGATAACCTTGGCAAAGAGCATAGCCCGGCAGCCAGCCTGACGCTGGCGGACAGGGTCGCCATTATGGAGCAGCAGATTGGTAAACGGGTGATTGACGCGCTGGTTGTCGGCCCGAAAGCCGATATCGCAGGGATTAAGGATCGGGTCGTCATTCAGACGCCGCTGGACGCCAGCGATGTGCCCTATCGTCACGATCGCCAGCTGTTGCGCCGCGCGCTGGATAAAGCGATTCAGGCCTTAGGCTAATCCTCAACGTGGCCTTATCCTCGCGACAAAAACAGGCAGGCTTAAAATCTTAAGGTTGTCTTAAAAAAAAACGGGCAGCATAGCGAACATCTCTTTATATGGACTTCGCTATGTCGTTATTTTCTTTACGTCGGCCAATGCTTAACCGTACGGTCTATTTGATTCTGTTCGCCTGCTATATTGGCCTGGCGCTGAACATCGCTTTCTATCGCCAGGCGTTTACCCTGCTGCCGGTCAACGGCCTGCATAACTGGCTGGTGTTCCTCAGTATGCCGATAGTGGCTATCAGCGTGATGAATATCATCACCACGCTAGCGTCATTTCTTAAGCTTGACCGCCTCGTTATCAGCCTGTTTATTCTGCTTAGCGCCTCGGCCCAGTATTTTATCTGGACCTTTGGCGTGGTTATCGATCGGGCGATGATCACCAATATTCTCGATACCACTCCCGCCGAAAGCTTTGCGCTACTCTCCGGAAAAATGGTCCTGATCCTGGGACTCTCCGGCATTCTGGCGGTGGTCGTGGCCTGGTGGGTTAAAATCCGCAAACCGGCAACCCTGTGGCGCAGCGTGGCGGTAAGGCTGTTGAGCATCGTGGTTTCAGCGCTACTGATTATTCTGGTCGCGGCATTTTTCTATAAAGATTACGCCTCGCTGTTTCGCAATAATAAAGAGCTGGTTAAGTCCCTGAGCCCGTCAAACAGCATTGTGGCCGTGAACTCCTGGTATGCGCATAACAGGATGGATAATCTTCCGCTGGTCAAAATTGGCGAAGACGCGGTTCAGAAGCCGGAGATGCGCAGCGGACCGCGGAAAAATCTGACTATCGTGGTGTTAGGCGAAACCTCAAGGGCGGCAAACTTTTCCCTGAACGGCTACGCCCGCGAGACCAACCCGCGCCTGAAACAGGATAATGTTATCTATTTCCCCGACACCACGTCCTGCGGCACCGCGACCGCGGTTTCTGTACCGTGCATGTTCTCTAATATGCCGCGCGCCCACTATGATGAAGAGCTGGCGCACCATCAGGAAGGCGTGCTGGATATCCTGCAGCGCGCGGGAATTCAGGTTCAGTGGAATGATAACGACGGCGGCTGTAAAGGAGCCTGCGACCGGGTACCGCACCAGAACGTCACCGATCTCAAGCTTAGCGGCCAGTGCATCGACGGCGAGTGCTACGATGAGGTGCTGTTCCATAACCTGGAGAACTATATCGATAATCTGCAGCAGGACGGGATTATCGTTCTGCACACTATCGGCAGCCACGGCCCAACCTACTACAATCGTTATCCGGCGCAGTTTAAACAGTTTACGCCCACCTGCGACACCAACGAGATTCAGAGCTGCACCCAGCAGCAGCTCACCAATACCTACGATAATACGATTTTGTATGTCGATTATGTGGTCGACAAAGCGATAAAATTACTGCAGTCAAAGCAGGATAAATTTACCACCAGCCTGGTGTATCTCTCGGATCACGGCGAGTCGCTTGGCGAGGATGGGGTGTATTTACACGGGCTACCGTGGTCCATCGCCCCGGAGACGCAAAAACACGTCCCGATGCTGCTGTGGCTGTCAGCGGATTATCAACAGCGCTATGGCGTGTCCAGCCAGTGTTTGCAGCAAAAAGCGAAAACGCAAGCGTATTCGCAGGATAATCTTTTCTCCACCCTGCTCGGTCTGCTCGGGGTCAGCACCCGCGAGTACCAGGCAACAGACGATATTTTAACGCCATGTAGAGAGGCAGGCCGATGAAAATTTTAGTCATTGAAGACGATGCGCTCCTGTTACAAGGGTTAATTCTGGCGATGCAAAGCGAGGGCTACGTTTGCGACGGCGTATCAACCGCCCACGAAGCCGCCCTCTCTCTGGCCAGCAACCACTACAGCCTGGTGGTTCTCGACCTCGGCCTGCCGGATGAAGACGGTCTGCACTTCCTGGCGCGCATGCGACGGGAGAAGTTCAGCCAGCCGGTGCTGATCCTCACCGCCCGCGATACCGTGGATGACCGCATCAGCGGCCTGGATACCGGCGCGGATGACTACCTGGTTAAGCCGTTTGCGCTGGAAGAGCTGAACGCGCGCATTCGCGCCCTGCTGCGTCGTCACAATAATCAGGGCGATAACGAACTGTCCGTCGGCAATCTGCGCCTGAACGTCACCCGGCGGCTGGTCTGGCTCGGCGAGCAGTCCCTGGATTTAACGCCCAAAGAGTACGCTCTGCTTTCACGCCTGATGATGAAAGCGGGCAGCCCGGTGCATCGCGAAATTCTCTACAACGACATTTACAGCTGGGACAACGAACCGGCCACCAATACGCTGGAGGTGCATATCCATAATCTGCGCGATAAAGTCGGCAAATCACGCATCCGCACCGTCCGTGGCTTTGGCTATATGCTGGTTGATAACGCGGAGACCGAATAACGCTATGGCTTTTTTTGTCAGTGAAAACTGGACTATGCGTCATCGGCTGCTGCTGACAATTGGCGCTATTCTGGCCGTTTGTCAGCTCATCAGCGTGTTCTGGCTGTGGCATGAAAGTCAGGAGCAGATTCAGCTGCTGGTCGCCAGCGCCATTGAAGGGCATAACAATCAGAAGCATATTGAGCATGAGGTTCGCGAAGCGGTAGCCAGCCTGCTGATCCCAAGCCTGCTGATTATCGGCCTGGCGCTGTATATCTCCCTGCTGGCGGTGAAAAAAATCACAAAGCCGCTTTCCAGACTGCAGCTCGAGCTGGAAAGCCGCACCCCGGACAACCTGCAGCCTATCACGCTGAAGGAATCGGTTCCTGAAGTCACCGCGGTGACCACCGCGATTAATCAGCTGGTGTCCCGCCTGAATTTAACCCTCGATCGCGAGCGTCTGTTTACCGCCGACGTCGCCCATGAGCTGCGCACGCCGCTGGCCGGGCTGCGTCTGCACCTGGAGCTTCTGGCGAAAGTGCATGGCGTTAGCGTGGACCCGCTAATTCAGCGTCTCGATCAAATGACCAATAGCATTACCCAGCTGCTTCAGCTGGCGCGCGTTGGCCAGTCATTCTCCGCCGGAAGCTATCAGCAGGTTGCGCTGAAAGAGGATGTAATCGAACCGCTGCAGAGCGAGCTTGAGACAATGCTGCAGCAGCGCCAGCAGACGCTGGCGATCAACGTTAAGGATGGAGAGGCAATCGTGTCGGGCGACGCCACGCTGGTGCAGGTTATTTTACGTAACCTGGTCGAAAACGCGCATCGTTATAGCCCGACGGGGTCGACGATTAAAGTGTCGATAGCGCCTGGCCCAACGCCCATTCTGGCCGTTGAGGATGAAGGACCGGGAATTGATGAGGCTAAAAGCGGTGAGCTAAGCAAAGCGTTCGTCCGCATGGACAGCCGCTATGGCGGTATTGGTCTCGGGTTAAGCATCGTCACCCGCATCGCCCAGCTGCACGACGCGCAGTTCTTTTTACATAATCGACAGCCCGGGCCCGGCGTTCGCGCCTGGGTACTCTTCCCTAAAGCTTCGCGTCAGAACGTCAGCACCCACTGATGGAAAAAGGCAACGACGATAACAAACGCGCAGGTGACTGCCAGGTATTCGCGGAAGGTTAATTTTTGCATGGCGCTATCCTCAGTAAAGTGAGGATAGTTTCGCCAAACAAGATTAAGCCAACATTAAGCATCACGGAAAATCGCAACAGAGGGGCAATAAATAACCAAAGCGTTCTGGCCACCTCGTTTTGGCTCATGTGCCCGCTTTTCTGTCGGCTGGCGGCTGGCGCCTTACCCGACCTACGAAAAACACATCCCGTCCATCGCCCGAAGACCCGGTAAGGCCCGGGCGATATTTATCTGGCAACGCCGCTACGAAGCGGCGATAAACAGCTCGCGCAGCTGGTGAAGCTGGTCGCGAATTTGCGCCGCCTCTTCGAACTCCAGATTCTGCGCGTGCTGCATCATCTGCCCTTCCAGCTCGTGAATCTTCTGCTGGAGCGCCTTCGGCGTTAGCGCGACGACATCCGCCTCAACCGGTGAGCGAGACTTGCCGCGCCCCTTGGTTTTGGTTTTCGCGATATTCTGACCGAGCGCCAGAATGTCGACCACTTTCTTATTCAGACCCTGCGGAACGATACCGTGCTCTTCGTTGTACGCCTGCTGCTTCTCGCGGCGGCGCTCGGTTTCCCCGATCGCTTTCGCCATCGACGGGGTGATTTTATCGCCGTAGAGAATCGCTTTGCCGTTGATATTTCGCGCCGCGCGGCCAATGGTCTGAATCAGCGAGCGTTCAGAGCGCAGGAAGCCTTCTTTATCGGCATCCAAGATCGCCACCAGCGAAACTTCCGGCATATCCAAACCTTCACGCAGCAGGTTAATCCCCACCAGCACGTCAAACTCGCCGAGGCGCAGGTCGCGGATAATCTCCATACGCTCCACGGTGTCGATGTCCGAGTGCAGGTAGCGCACCCGCTCGCCGTGCTCTTCCAGATATTCGGTTAAATCTTCCGCCATGCGTTTGGTCAGCGTCGTGACCAGCACGCGCTCGTTGATCGCGGTGCGGATGCGAATTTCCGAGAGCAGATCGTCGACCTGGGTGCCTACCGGACGCACTTCGATGACCGGATCCAGCAGCCCCGTAGGACGGACGACCTGGTCCACCACCTCGTCGCCGGATTTATCCAGCTCATAGGCTCCCGGCGTCGCCGAAACATAGATGGTTTGCGGCGCCAGGGCCTCAAACTCTTCAAACTTGAGCGGACGGTTATCGAGCGCCGACGGCAGGCGGAAACCGTACTCCACCAGCGTCTCTTTGCGCGCCCGGTCCCCGCGGTACATACCGCCGATCTGCGGGATCGTGACGTGGGACTCATCGATGACCAGCAGACCATCGGCCGGCAGGTAGTCAAACAGCGTCGGCGGCGGTTCGCCCGGCCCGCGGCCCGACAGATAGCGCGAGTAGTTTTCAATCCCCGAGCAGTAGCCCAGCTCGTTCATCATTTCGAGGTCGAACTGCGTACGCTGGCTCAGACGCTGCTCTTCCAGCAGCTTGTTGTTCTCCAGCAGTCCCTTACGCCGCTCCGACAGTTCAACTTTAATCTCTTCCATCGCCTGGACGATGCGCTCGCGCGGGGTGACGTAGTGGGTTTTGGGATAAACGGTGAAGCGCGGGATCGTCGACTCAATATGACCGGTCAGCGGATCGAACAGCGACAGGCGCTCAACTTCCTCATCGAACAGTTCAACGCGCAGCGCGATGTCATCAGACTCCGCCGGGAAGATATCAATCACCTCGCCGCGCACGCGGAAGGTACCGCGCTGGAAGGCCTGATCGTTGCGGGTATACTGCAGCTCGGCCAGGCGGCGCAAAATAGCGCGCTGGTCGATAATCATGCCGACCGTCAGATGCAGCATCATTTTCAGATACAGATCCGGATCGCCCAGACCGTAGATAGCGGAGACCGAGGCCACCACCACCACGTCGCGACGCTCCAGCAGCGCTTTGGTCGCCGACAGACGCATCTGTTCAATATGTTCGTTCACCGACGCATCTTTCTCGATGAAGGTGTCCGAGCTTGGCACGTAGGCTTCCGGCTGGTAGTAGTCGTAGTACGAGACGAAATACTCCACCGCGTTCTCCGGGAAGAACTCTTTCATTTCGCCGTACAGCTGCGCCGCCAGGGTTTTGTTTGGCGCCAGCACCATCGTCGGGCGCTGGAGGTCAGCAATGACGTTGGCGATGGTAAACGTTTTACCTGAGCCGGTGACCCCGAGCAGGGTTTGATGCGCCAGGCCATCTTCCAGCCCCTCTTCCAGGCGACGAATGGCTTCCGGCTGATCGCCGGAGGGACGGAAAGCAGAATGCAGCTTGAACGGTTTACTCATCAATCAGAACCTGAAGAAGGGTTGAACGGCAGGTGTTTAATTCTACTCGCCGGCTCAGCTTTTGCCAATAAAAAATACTGGATATAAAAACAGTGCCGTATTATCGTAGTCGGACTAATTAGCGCTTTTTACCGCCAACATGGACGAATAAAAACCGCTTTACGGGATAATCGACCACGCCTCAGGGTTATCCCCAAAAAGTATGGCCATTTAACATTTGTCAAGCGAGGGGATGAATGTTTTATGGCAGTCGGTGACACTTTTCTTACAGGCATTGATTTTATTTAAATAATTGATATTTAATAGAATTTAATAAAAGACGGGTTTCGCGCCAATTCGGCCGCAGGCCGCGTACTCTCTAGCTTACCGCAAGTTTTCTAACTCTAATACACAAGGTTATCCACAGGAATAGTGGATAACTATCTGCAGCCCATGACCCGAGCCACCCGAACAAAACCCGTCGCCCCGGCCAAACCCGCCGCGAAAAAAATTAATTGAATTTTTTTTGCTGTTTATTGGCGAAGAGTGGCTAGATTTTTTGTTATTTTTTGCACCACATTTCAGCGCGCGGGCACCGGGAAAGTGCAAGGTCGGTCCGCTTGCGCCCGGTCGCACCTGTATTGACCAGCAAATACCGAGAGTTCTTTTTCCTGGCAAGAGATTTGCAGAATCTTCTTGTCGCCTGCTATCCCAGGAAAGGAGAAAACGTCTATGTTGAGTCTACGCGCCGTGAACCACTATTACGGAAGCCAGCACACGCTGTGGAATGTTGACCTTGAGCTCAAACCCGGTAAATGCACTTGCGTCATGGGGCGCCAGGGAATGGGGAAAACCACGCTCGTCAACTGTATTACCGGTCATCTGCCGGTGGCCAGCGGCACTATCACCTGGCAGGACGGAGGATCGGCGCCCTATGACCTGATGCCGCTCTCCGCGCAGTCGCGCAGCGCCATCGGCATTGGCTATGTACCGCAGGATAAACGGATCTTTTCGCAGCTGAGCGTGGAGGAAAATTTGCACATTGCCCTTGCGGCGGGCGGCGAACCGGCGTCAGCGGTCGCCGGAGAGATTTACGATCTGTTCCCCGAGCTGTACGCTCTGCGCCAAAGTAAAGGGATTACCCTGAGCGCCGACGATCAGTACCAGCTGGCGCTGGCCAGGGCGCTGATAACCCGTCCGCGCCTGCTGATCCTCGACGAACCTTCGCGCGGCGGCGGCCAGCGCTTCCTGCACAAGCTCGGGGATTTACTGATGCGCCTGAACCGCGATATTGGCCTGACGGTGCTGATCGCCGAACAGCACCTGCCGTTTATTCGTCGGGTGGCGGATCGTTTCTGTCTGCTGCACTGTGGACGCAGCGTAGCCCAGGGCGACGTTATCCAGCTGGATGCCCCGCTGCTGGCGAAGTGGATGACGCCCGATCCAGCGCGCTGAGGTCGAGATACTGACCGAGATCCGCGCGCTGAGCCGCTTCCGCCAGCCACGGGATCTCGCCAAGAAACGGCGCGGGCAGCACGCGCTTCAGCGTTGCCAGATATTCAGGGTGGCGCCTGCCGGGCGGCTGGATATCGTTGGCTATCCAGCCCGCCAGCGGCAGCCCGGCCTGCAGCACCGCCTGAGCGGTGAGCATGGCATGGTTGATGCACCCCAGCTTAACGCCGACCACTAAAATCACCGGCAGCCGCTCTTCCTCTACCCAATCGGCAAAGGTCAGCGTTTCTGACAGCGGCGTAAACCAGCCCCCCGCCCCTTCCACCAGTAGCCAGTCGGACAGCGCTTCCAGCTCGCGCAGGCCAGCAGAAATCGCGGCGGCGTCAATCGGCCTCCCTTCATCGGCGCTGATAATATGCGGTGACGTCGGTTCAGCAAAGGTGAACGGATTGACCTGCTCGTAGCGCAGCGCCACGCGGCTATTGCGCTGTAAAGCCAGCGCATCCTCATTACGTAATCCCTGGGCCGTATAGTCGCTGCCGGAAGCCACCGGTTTGTAGCCCGCGCTCTTAAATCCCTCGCGATTGGCCGCCTGCAGCAGCGCGCAGCTGGCGACGGTTTTCCCCACCTCGGTGTCGGTGCCGGTAACGAAGAAACGTTTAGTCACGTTCGATAACTCCTGTAAAAAGATGATACGTCAGCGGGCACTGGCCCTGCTGCTGCGGCCAGGCGAGCTGGAGCTGCCGCAGCTTGCCGCGGCTGAGCGGCGCAGGGCTGCGTCCGTGGTGCAGATGGGTCGCGCCAATGCCTTTAAGCGACCGCATCGCGCCAAGCGCGTCGGGAAACGGCAGCGTGATGGCGTGGACGTGGCCGCTGGCGCGGCGACCGGCCAGCGCCTGACGCACCGCCTGCTCGCTGAGAAAACGGTTGGCGTGCGGCCGCTCATCGATGGCTCGCCAGGCCTGATTGAGCTCAGGTAACGAACCTGACAGCAGCGTACTAAACGCCACGCGGCCGCCGGGGCGCACTACCCGGGACAGCTCATCAATGGCGGTCGCGAGATTGTCGCACCACTGAACCGCAAGGTTGCTCCACGCCAGATCAACGCAGCCGTCCGCCAGCGGCAGCGCTTCGATGTCGCCCTCAACGTAGCGGTGCGCGCAGTTTCCGCGGCGGGCCTCCGCCAGCATGTCGACGGAAAGATCCAGCGCCGTCACCCGGCTCCCTGCATCGCGCCAGAAGCGGCTTATGCTGCCGGGGCCGCAGCCCGCGTCCAGCACCTCAGGAAAGGTCTTGATATCGAGCTGTTCCAGCAGCAGAGAGGCGCTAAGACGCTGTAATTCGTCGTGCTGAGCGTAATGTCCCGCCGCGCGGCCAAACGCCGCCGCGACGGCGCGCTTATTCACCGCCGTCATGCAGCACCTCCAGCAGGCGGGCGATATCGGCAGACTCGTGCGCGGCGGTCAGCGTCAGGCGCAGCCGCGCGCTGCCGACGGGGACCGTCGGCGGGCGAATGGCCGTAGCCCAGCAGCCTTCCTCACGCAGACGCGCCGCCAGCCGCAGCGCGCGGGCGTTGTCGCCGACGATCAGCGGTTGGATCGCGCTGCCGGAATCAGTGAGCTCGCCGGGATAGTGGGACATTCCCCGACGAAAGTCGGCGATATGGCCGGCCAGCGTTTCCCGCCGCTGCTGACCCTCGTCGCTGCGAATCACGGCCAGCGCGGCGCTCAGCGCCACCGCCTGCGCCGGCGGCATGGCGGTGCTGTAAATCAGATGGCGGGCAAACTGCAGCAGATAATCCGCCAGCGCCTCGCTGCACAGCACCGCCGCGCCGCTGACGCCAAACGCTTTACCGAAGGTGACGATAAGCAGATCCGGGCGTACCTGCTGCGCGTAGCAGCTGCCGCGCCCCTCTTCGCCGAGCGCGCCGATACCGTGCGCGTCGTCAACCAGCAGAAGCGCGCCGGCCGCCCGCGCCGCCTGAGAAACCTCAGCCAGCGGCGCGCTATCGCCGTCCATGCTAAAAATGCCTTCGGTCACCACCAGCTGCTGGCCGGATAGCGGTTTCGCCAGCAAATCGTCAAGATGGCGGCTGTCGTTGTGCTGAAAACGCCGCAGCTGCGCCGGGCTAAGGCTGGCGGCTTCCAGCAGCGAAGCGTGGCTGAGACGGTCGGCGACAATCCGATCCTCTTTGCCCGCCAGCGCGGCAATCACCGCCTGATTCGCGGCAAAGCCGGAAATAAACAGCAGCGCGCGCGGAAAGCCCAGCCAGCCGGCCAGCTGCTCCTCCAGCGCGCGGTGCGCCTCGCTATAGCCGCTGACGTGGCCGGAGCCGCCGCTGCCGACGCCGTAACGATCCGCACCCTGCTGCCAGGCCTTGACGATAGCCGGATGCTGGCTGAGGCCCAGATAATCGTTGCTGGAAAAATTGAGCCAGCGCCGCCCTTCGCGGCTGAGCCAGCGTCCTGCGCCCAGCGTCACCGGCAGGCGACTGCGCAAGGCATCCGCCGCCTGCCGTTCCGCCAGCGCCAGCTCGATGCGGTGCTGCCAGCTCATAGCGCCGCCGCGTTGTAATATTCCTCGGTATCCGGGTTCATCAACGCCTGCTCCAGCCGCTGCTGCTGGGCGTTATCGCCTTCCAGTACCTCGGTCTGCTGCGGATTAATCCCCAGCTTGCGGAACAGCTGCAGGTCTTTGTCCTCTTCCGGGTTTGGCGTGGTCAGCAGCTTGCAGCCGTAGAAAATCGAGTTCGCC
The DNA here is from genome assembly GCF_040064585.1 of Klebsiella sp. CN_Kp113. Lineage (NCBI taxonomy): Bacteria > Pseudomonadati > Pseudomonadota > Gammaproteobacteria > Enterobacterales > Enterobacteriaceae > Klebsiella > Klebsiella sp. CN_Kp113. The sequence goes on from NZ_JBEAID010000009.1 coordinate 152,465, forward strand.
CCGGCCATAAAGCACATCGCCTGGGTCTGTTCGTTCATCTGTTCACGACCGGCGGAGAGGCGCACGTGCGAGGTCGGCATCATGATGCGCGCGATGGCGATAGTACGAATAAAATCAAAGGCGTCCACGTCGTCGTTATCCGCCAGCGGCGTGCCTTTGACCTTCACCAGCATGTTGATCGGCACGCTTTCCGGCGGCGTCGGCAGATTGGCCAGCTGTAGCAGCAGCCCGGCGCGGTCTTTGACCGTTTCCCCCAGCCCGACTATACCGCCGGAGCACACTTTAATTCCGGCATCGCGCACTTTATCGAGGGTATCGAGGCGCTCCTGGTAGGTGCGGGTGGTGATGATATTGCCGTAGAATTCCGGCGAGGTATCGAGGTTGTGGTTGTAGTAATCCAGACCGGCGCCGGCCAGACGCTGGGCCTGGCTATCGTTGAGCGTGCCAAGGGTCATGCACGCTTCCAGCCCCAGCGCTTTCACCCCTTTCACCATCTGCTCAAGATACGGCATATCGCGATCGTTCGGATTCTTCCACGCCGCCCCCATACAGAAGCGGGTTGAACCGGCTTGTTTCGCCTGTCGTGCCGACTCAAGCACCTGTTCAACCTCCATCAGGCGTTCGGATTCCAGACCGGTTTTATAGCGCGCGCTTTGCGGGCAGTATTTGCAGTCTTCCGGGCAGGCGCCGGTCTTAATCGACAGCAGCGTGCTGACCTGAACCTGGCGCGGGTCGAAGTGCTGACGATGGATCTGTTGCGCTTCAAACAGCAGATCCAGAAAGGGTTTATTAAATAACTCAGTAACTTGCGACATTGTCCAGCGGGGGTGGTGAGCCATTAGCCTCTCCAAAGGGTTTTGTTAATTGTTGGTTCGGTTTATACTCGTAAACCTAAATGTTTTCAAAATGGTTTACAAGTCGATTATGACAACGGACGATCTCGCTTTCGATCGGCGCCACATCTGGCACCCTTACACTTCAATGACTTCGCCGCTGCCGGTCTATCCGGTCGTGGCCGCCCACGGCTGTGAGCTAACCCTCGCCGACGGCGGGCAGCTGGTTGACGGCATGTCGTCCTGGTGGGCGGCCATTCATGGCTATAATCACCCGCGCCTGAACGCGGCGATGAAAGCGCAGATTGACCAGATGTCGCACGTCATGTTCGGTGGAATTACCCACCCTTCCGCGGTCGCCCTGTGCCGCCAGCTGGTGGCGATGACCCCGGAAAGCCTCGAATGCGTGTTCCTCGCCGATTCCGGCTCCGTCGCCGTCGAAGTGGCGATGAAAATGGCGCTGCAGTACTGGCAGGCGAAAGGCGACCCGCGCCAGCGCTTTCTCACCTTCCGCAACGGCTATCACGGCGATACCTTCGGCGCGATGTCGGTCTGCGATCCGACGAACTCAATGCACAGTCTGTGGCAGGGCTATCTGCCGGATAACCTCTTCGCCCCGGCGCCGCAGAGCCGCTTCGACGGCGACTGGGATGAGCGGGATATGGTACCGTTCGCCCGTCTGATGGCCGCCCACCGCCATGAAATCGCCGCGGTGATCCTCGAGCCGATTGTTCAGGGCGCGGGCGGAATGCGGATGTACCACCCCGAGTGGCTCAGGCGGATCCGCAGGATGTGCGATCGCGAGGGCATCCTGCTGATCGCCGATGAGATCGCCACCGGCTTTGGTCGAACCGGTAAGCTGTTCGCCTGCGAGCACGCAGGGATTGCGGCGGATATTCTGTGCCTCGGCAAAGCGCTGACCGGCGGCACCATGACCCTCTCCGCCACCCTCACCACCCGTCAGGTGGCAGAAACTATCAGCGACGGGGAAGCCGGCTGCTTTATGCACGGCCCGACCTTTATGGGCAACCCGCTGGCCTGCGCGGCGGCGACCGAGAGTCTGCGCCTGCTGGAAAGCGGCGAATGGCAGCAGCAGGTGGCAGCCATTGAAGCGCAGCTCAGCGCCGAGCTGGCGCCGGCGCGCGAATCCGCGCAGGTTACCGATGTGCGGGTGCTGGGAGCGATTGGCGTGATCGAGACGCATCGGCCGGTGAATATGGCCGCCCTGCAGCGCTTTTTCGTCGAACAAGGCGTGTGGATCCGCCCGTTCGGTCGCCTGATTTACCTGATGCCGCCGTACATCATTACGCCGGATCAGCTGAGCCGCCTGACGCGGGCGGTAAACGCCGCGGTTCAGGAAGAAACATTTTTTAGCGAATAAGCGACGGTAATGGCGCCTCTCTCGCGCTACACTTTCTGGCTAATCAGCGGATGACTACGAGGAGAGACGATGAAATTAATCAGTCATGATTTACAGGATGGTGAGAAGCTGCCCAATCGTCATGTCTTTAACGGCATGGGCTACGATGGCGATAATATCTCGCCGCATCTGGCGTGGGACGATGTGCCGGCCGGAACCAAAAGCTTTGTGGTGACCTGCTTCGATCCCGATGCGCCCACCGGCTCCGGCTGGTGGCACTGGCTGGTGGCCAATCTTCCGGCCGATACCCGCGTATTACCGCAGGGAGCCGGCTCCGGACAGGCGGAACTGCCCGAAGAGGCGATTCAGACCCGTACCGATTTTGGCCAGGCCGGATACGGCGGCGCGGCGCCGCCAAAAGGCGAGACCCATCGCTATATCTTTACCGTCCACGCGCTGGACGTCGAAAAAATTGCGGTCGATGAGGGCGCGAGCGGCGCGATGGTCGGCTTTAACGTCCATTTCCACAGCCTCGGCAGCGCGTCGATTACCGCCCTATTTAGCTAAGCCCCGGATGGCGGCGTAAACGCCTTATCCGGGCTACAGGTGAGTGCGATTGGGTAGCCCGGGTAAGGCGTCAGCCGCAACCCGGGTAAACCAAAACAATCACGACTCCGTCACCGCCTGCACGGCGTTTTTGCGCACCCGCGCAAACCACACCGCCGTCAGCAGCCCGAGCCATACCAGACCGGCGATAAGCGCAATCCGCGTCTCCTCCACCATCCCCAGCACCGCGATGACCAGTCCCATAAACAGCAGCGTCAGCAGCGGCGCCACCGGCCAGAACGGCACCGGAAACGCGATATTGCCTCGCTCTTCAGCGGACAGGCCGCGACGCATCGCAAAGTGAGCCAGCAGGATCATCAGCCAGACCCACACCGTCGCGAAGGCCGCCAGCGAGGCAATCAGCACAAACACCTGCTCCGGCATCAGGTAGTTCAGCACCACCGCCGCCAGCAGCGCTACGCCCATCACCACCACCGTCATCCACGGTACCCCGTTGCTGGCGATGCGCTGGAAGCTCTTCGGCGCCAGCCCCTCTTTCGCCATGCCGTACATCATGCGCCCCGCGCCAAAAATATCGCTGTTAATCGCCGAAATACTGGCGCTGATCACGATGATATTCAGGATGGTGGCCGCCGCCGGAATCCCCAGACCATCAAAAATCAGCACGAACGGACTGCCCCGCTCGCCGAAGCTGTTCCACGGGAAAATCGCCATCAGAATCGCCAGGGTGCAGACATAGAACAGCACGATTCGCAGCGGGATAGTATTGATCGCCTGCGGGATCACCTTCTGCGGATTCTTCGCTTCCGCCGCGGTCACGCCGATAATCTCGACGCCGCCAAAGGCAAACATCACGATACCGAGCGAGGCTATAATCCCCTCCCAGCCGTTAGGGGCAAAGCCGCCGTGGCTCCACAAATTCTCCAGCCCGGTTGCCGGAAAGGCGTTACCGAATCCAAAGAAAATGATGCTGCCGCCCGCCACAATCATGGCAATAATCGCCACCACTTTGATCAGCGACAGCCAGAACTCCATCTCGCCGAAAACACGCACGCTGCACAGGTTCATGGCGCCGATAAAAAAGATAATGCTCAACACCCAGATCCAGCGGGGAACATCGGGATACCACAGCCCCATATAGATGCCGAACGCGGTAACGTCCGCGAGGGCGACGATCACCATCTCAAAGGTGTAGGTCCACCCGGTAATAAAACCCGCCAGCGGGCCAAGATACTGGCGCGCGTAGCTGCTGAAGGAGCCGGAAACGGGGTTGCGTACCGCCATTTCCCCCAGCGCCCGCATCACGATAAACACCGCCGCGCCGCCGATCAGATAGGCCAGCAGTACCGCCGGGCCCGCGGCCTTGATCGCCGATGCCGAGCCGTAGAACAGCCCGGTACCGATGGCGGAGCCGAGGGCGATAAAACGAATGTGCCGGGCATTCAGCCCGCGCAGCAGGTGTGGCTTGTTTTGTTGTTGCATATGCAAGTGTCCTGATAGTTTTTATACGACGACAAATATGCGTGTAGGGTGGCCGGGAGGAAGAGATCCTCCCGGCGCAGGTACAGAGAACAGCGATGGTTTAGCGTTGGTCTCAGAGCACGGCAGGCAGCAGCCGCGTCAGATGACGCGCCGCCAGGAGCGCAATGGCGTTTTCGATGTCCGGGGCGAAGAAGCGGTCCTCGGTGTAATGGGTCACCCGTTCGCGCAGCAGGTGGCGCGCCTCTTCCAGCAGCGGGCTGCTGCTCAGGCCTTCGCGCATATCCAGACCCTGCACGGCGGCCAGCCACTCAACGGCCAGTACGCCGCGGGTATTTTCCGCCATCGCCCACAGGCGGCGGCCGGCGGCCGGGGCCATCGAGACGTGGTCTTCCTGGTTAGCGGAGGTTGGCAGACTGTCCACGCTGTGCGGGTGCGACAGCGCTTTGTTCTCGCTGGCCAGCGCCGCCGCCGTCACCTGGGCAATCATAAAGCCGGAGTTAACGCCGCCGTTTTTGACCAGGAAAGGGGGCAGCTGCGACATATGGCTGTCCATCATCAGCGCGATACGGCGCTCCGACAGCGATCCGATTTCGGCAATCGCCAGCGCGATATTATCCGCCGCCATCGCCACCGGTTCGGCGTGGAAGTTACCGCCGGAAATCACGTCGTTCTCGCTGGCGAACACCAGCGGGTTATCGGATACCGCGTTGGCTTCAACCAGCAGCACTTCCGCCGCCTGGCGAAGCTGGGTCAGGCAGGCACCCATCACCTGCGGCTGGCAGCGCAGAGAGTACGGGTCCTGCACCTTGGTGCAGTTATGGTGCGACTGGGAAATCGCGCTGTCGTCGGTCAGCAGATGGCGATAGAGCGCCGCGGCGTCAATCTGCCCGCGCTGACCGCGCGCTTCGTGAATGCGCGGATCAAACGGACGACGCGAACCGAGCGCCGCTTCGGTGGTTAACGACCCGCAAACTACCGCGGAAGCGAACAGGTCTTCGGCTTCGAACAGGCCGCGCAGGGCAAACGCCGTCGACGCCTGCGTGCCGTTGAGCAGCGCCAGCCCCTCTTTCGCCGCCAGAGTAATCGGCTCAAGCCCCGCCTGACGCAGCGCTTCCGTCGCCGGCAGCCACTCCCCGCCGCGCACGCGCGCTTTCCCTTCGCCAAGCAGGGTTAAAGACATATGCGCCAGCGGCGCGAGGTCGCCGGAGGCGCCGACCGATCCCTTCGCCGGGATCCACGGCGTCACGCCCGCGTTGACCAGGCCAATCAGCGCCTGAATCACGCTCAGGCGAATGCCGGAAAAGCCGCGCGACAGGCTGTTAATTTTCAGCACCATAATCAGACGCGCGAGGTCATCATCCAGCGGTTCGCCAATCCCCGCCGCGTGCGAAAGCACCAGCGATCGCTGAAGGTTTTCCAGATCTTCGGTTGAGATGCGCGTCTGCGCCAGCAGGCCAAAACCGGTGTTGATACCGTAGGCGGTGCGGCCTTCCGCCAGAATCGCGTTGACGCAGGCAACGCTGTCATCAATCGCCGCGAACGCGCTTTCGTCTAGCGTAATATTCAGCGGCTGGCTGTAGACGTCGCGCAGCTGCGACAGGCTGAGTTGACCCGGAATCAGTGTTAAAGCGTTCATTTAGCGTGCCCCTGCGTTGCTGCCACCATCGGAAGATTCAAACCTTGTTCTGTCGCGCACTCAATCGCGATATCGTAGCCCGCGTCGGCATGACGCATCACGCCGGTCGCCGGGTCGTTGTGCAGGACGCGGGCAATGCGCGCCGCCGCTTCATCGGTACCGTCGCAGACGATAACCATGCCGGAGTGCTGCGAAAAGCCCATCCCGACGCCGCCGCCGTGATGCAGCGACACCCAGGTCGCCCCGCTGGCGGTATTCAGTAAGGCGTTGAGCAGCGGCCAGTCGGAGACGGCGTCGGAACCATCGCGCATCGCTTCCGTCTCGCGGTTCGGGCTGGCGACGGAGCCGGAGTCAAGATGGTCGCGGCCAATGACGATCGGCGCGGAGACTTCGCCGCTGCGGACCATTTCGTTAAACGCCAGCCCCAGCTTCTGCCGCCATTCGAGGCCTACCCAGCAGATACGCGCCGGTAGCCCCTGGAAACTGATACGCTCGCGGGCCATATCCAGCCAGTGATGCAGGTGCTTATCGTCTTTAACGATCTCTTTCACTTTCGCGTCGGTTTTATAGATGTCCTGCGGGTCGCCGGACAGGGCAACCCAGCGGAACGGGCCGATGCCGCGGCAGAATAGCGGGCGGATATAGGCGGGAACGAAGCCTGGGAAAGCAAACGCGTTGCCAACGCCCATCTCCTGGGCCATCTGGCGAATGTTGTTGCCGTAGTCAAACGTCGGCACGCCCATTTCGTGGAATGCCAGCATCGCCTGCACGTGGTCGGCCATTGCGCGTTTCGCCGCCAGGATAGTGCCCTGCGGGTCCGACTCGGCCTTAGCCTGGTACTCTTCCCAGCTCCAGCCTTTCGGCAGATAGCCGTGCAGCGGATCGTGGGCGCTGGTCTGATCGGTCACCATATCCGGGCGCACGCCGCGTTTGACCATTTCCGGTACGATCTCTGCCGCATTGCCGCACAGTGCGATAGAGATTGCCCGGCCCTCGGCGGTGTATTTTTTGATGCGCGCCAGCGCGTCATCCAGCGACGTCGCCTGTTCATCAACGTAGCGGGTACGCAGGCGGAAATCGATGCGGCTCTGCTGGCATTCGATATTCAACGAGCAGGCGCCCGCTAAGGTCGCGGCCAGCGGCTGCGCGCCGCCCATGCCGCCCAGACCGGCGGTCAACACCCAGCGCCCCTTCAGGCTGCCCTGGTAGTGCTGGCGGCCTGCCTCAACGAAGGTTTCATAGGTGCCCTGCACGATGCCCTGGCTGCCAATGTAGATCCAGCTGCCGGCGGTCATCTGGCCGTACATCGCCAGCCCTTTGGCATCCAGCTCGTTAAAGTGTTCCCAGGTTGCCCAGTGCGGCACCAGGTTGGAGTTGGCGATCAGCACCCGCGGCGAGTTTTCATGGGTTTTGAATACGCCCACCGGCTTACCGGACTGGACCAGCAGCGTTTCGTCGCTCTCGAGGTTTTTCAGCGCCTTCACGATAGCGTCATAGCATTCCCAGTTGCGCGCCGCGCGTCCGATGCCGCCATACACCACCAGCTCATGCGGGTTTTCGGCGACATCCGGGTCGAGGTTATTCATGAGCATACGCAGCGGAGCTTCGGTCAGCCAGCTCTTCGCATTTAACGTTGTGCCACGCGGTGCACGTACGTCCTGCTGGCGGTATTTGCTTTGCGACATCGGGGGTTTCTCCTGACAATTAACGTTGTGTACATAGATACATATACTTGTCTATACAAGCATACGCAAGCCAGGATTTAACACAAAAGATACATTTTTGTTATATTGCGTCAGCAATCACGTTTTGCCGACGCGCAGGAAGATCAGGAACCAAAATGGCCCTGCAGACGGTAGCGGCTGCCGGGGAAAATCAGGCGCGCGTGGGAAACGATATGGGTGGTGGACCAGGTGCGGCGGCGGATCAGCAGACACGGGTCGTGCGCGTGAATATGCAGCAGCGCGCACTCCTCCGCCGTTGCCTGCACCGCCTCAACAATGTGCTCCCCTTCGGTCAGAGGGGCGATCAGCGACAGATAGTCGTGGGGCGTGGTCGCGGTATAGTCCTGACGCAGATAGTCCGGCACCACGGAGGCGTTGACGCAGCGGTCCTCAATCTGTACCGGGACCTCATTTTCAAAATGCACCATCAGCGAATGGAAAATCCGCGTACCGGCGGCCACGTTGAGCGCCGCGGCCTGAATCAGATCCGCCTGCGTTTCCTCCAGCAGCACCACCTCGCAGCGGTGCTGATGATGACGAGAGGTAATTTCCTCCGCGATGCTGCGCACTTCAAACAGCGCCGACTGCCCTTTCGGCTCCGCAACAAACGTCCCCACCCCCTGTAATCGCACCAGCCGGCCTTCATCGGTCAGCTCGCGCAGCGCCCGATTGATGGTCATCCGGCTAAAGCCAAACTGCGCCACCAGCTCCGCCTCCGAAGGAATGCGATCGTGCGGACGCCAGACGCCGCTGTGGATCTTTTCGCTAATAGCCTGTTTCACCTTTTCATAGAAAGGCGCAGGCGCGGAACGAGGTTGCGATGAGAACATGGCCGGGCTTCCTTGTGCGAATGGGCGGCGAAACGTCCAGAATATACTGAATCGCTACTGCCACCAATGGGCGATTTGCCGCGCCTCCGCGCTGTGGTCGCGCCCCTGACAAATCCCGGCGGCCGTCGGTTGTCATAGCTTCATGCGATTTCTCCTCGCACCACGCGCTGCCAGAGCGGGCTGCGCCCCGGCTCGTAAACCATCTCAACCGGATGCTCCGCGTCCCAGATAGCAAAATCAGCAACGAAGCCCGGCGCCAGCCGGCCGTGGCTCGCCTGGCGGCCCAGCGCCTGCGCCGCATGACGGGTTACGCCAGCCCACACCTCCTCCGGCGTTAAGCCAAATTTCACGCAGGCCATATTCATCGCCAGATGCAGGCTGGCGAAGGGGCTGGTGCCGGGGTTGTAGTCCGTCGCCACCGCCATCGGAACCTGATATTCGCGCAGCAGTTCAACCGGCGGCCTGCGGGTTTCGTTAAGGAAATAGAACGCGCCGGGCAGGAGCACCGCCACGGTGCCGCTGCGGCTCATCGCCGCCACGCCCTCTGGGGTCAGGTATTCAATATGGTCGGCGGACAGGCCTTTATAGCGGCTCACTAATTCGGCGCCGCCCAGCGAAGAGAGCTGCTCAACGTGACCTTTTACCGGGATACCTAATGCCTGGGCCGTACTGTAAACCCGTTCAGTCTGCGCGGGTGTAAAGCCGACGTTTTCGCAGAAGGCATCGACGCTTTCAAATAGCCCCTCTTCCCACAGCGTGGGCAGAATGATTTCGCATACCAGATTGATATAGCCGTCCGGGTCGCCTTTATATTCCGGCGGCGTGGCGTGGGCGGAGAGTAGCGTGGGGGAAATCTCAACGGTATGCGTTGTGGCAAGCTGTTGTACAACCCGCAGCATTTTACGTTCGTTTGCGAGATCCAGCCCGTAGCCGGACTTGATCTCCAGGGTGGTGACCCCTTCGCGCAGCAGACGAGCCAGCCGCTGCCGGGCCAGCGCCAGCAGCTCCGTCTCGCTGCTTTCCCGGGTGGCGCGCACGGTCGCGTTAATGCCGCCGCCGTTGGCGCTAATGGTCTGGTAGGAGACGCCGTTGAGGCGCTGCTCCCACTCCTGCGCCCGGCTGCCGCCGAAGACCAGGTGCGTGTGGCAATCAATCAGCCCCGGCGTGAGCAGCCTGCCGCCGAGGTCAATACTCTGCCCTGCGGGCGCCTCGCTTTCGGGCACAATAGCTTCAATGCGTCCATCGCGCACCAGCAGCGCATGATGCTCCACGAGTCCATACGGCTGAGAGAAACGCGGATCGAGCGTGGCCAGGCGGACGTTTCGCCAGATTAGGCGTTCGGAAGGTGTGTGTGTCATAGCGGTCAACTTGTCATGGGTTGTATAGACATTTATTTTGATTCCGCGAGAAATGTCAACTCAGCCCCCGGCAAATGTTATTTATTTGTGATCAAAAGCGGCTCGTTTCCGGCTCTTATTATGTAAAGAAACAACTTTTTTGCGCTACGTCTTCCCGTTTCGCTTAAGTTGGTATAAAACAGCAGGCTTTAAAGGACCTATACCCTTAATTTATTCTTGCCCGGAGCAACATGAACACATATTCCGTTTCCCGCCTGGCGCTGGCGCTGGCCTTTGGCGTGACGTTGTCCGCCTGTAGTTCGACGCCTGCCGATCAACAGCCCTCAACGCAAACAGCGCCGGGCACGGCCTCTCGTCCAGTTTTAACCGCCGATGAGGCGAAAAACTTCTTACCGGCGAGCTATTTCCAGTCTCTCGATCCTAACGCCGCGGCGTGGAGCCCGTCCGCCATCAGCCTCCCGGCGCAGCCGGATTTTGTCGTGGGTCCTGCGGGTACCCAGGGGGTAACCCACACCACGATTCAGGCCGCGGTGGATGCAGCGATTACCCGCCACTCCAATCGTCGTCAGTTTATCGCCATCATGCCGGGTGAATATGCGGGCACCGTATACGTTCCGGCGGCGCCTGGCGCGCTGACCCTGTACGGCACCGGTGAGAAGCCGATTGATGTAAAAATCAGCGCAGCGATTGATTCAGAAATGGATCCGGTCTCCTGGCGTCACCAGGTTAATCCGGGCGGCAAATATATGCCGGGCAAACCGGCCTGGTATATGTACGACAGCTGCCAGAGCAGACGTGCCGCCACCGTTGGCGTGATGTGCTCAGCGGTATTCTGGTCGCAGAATAACGATCTCCAGCTACAGAACCTGACTATCGCCAACAACCTCGGCGACAGCGTAGACGCGGGCACTCATCAGGCCGTGGCGCTGCGTAGCGATGGCGATCGGGTACAGATTAACAAGGTGAATATCCTCGGTCGCCAGAACACCTTTTTCGTGACCAACAGCGGCGTACAAAACCGCCTGCAGGATAACCGTCAGACCCGAACCCTGGTCAGCAACAGCTATATTGAAGGCGACGTCGATATCGTTTCCGGTCGTGGGGCAGTCGTGTTCGACAATACCGACTTCCGCGTGGTCAACTCGCGCACCCAGAAAGAGGGCTACGTCTTTGCGCCAGCGACCCTGAAGAGCGTGACCTACGGCTTCCTGGCGATTAACAGCCGCTTTACCGCTTCCGGCGATAACGTCGCGCAGCTGGGCCGCTCTCTGGACGTTGACGGCAACACCAATGGCCAGGTCGTTATTCGCGATAGCGTCATTAATGAAGGCTTTAATATTGCCAAACCGTGGGCTGATGCCGTCGGTTCAAACCGTCCGTTTAGCGGCAACACCGGTACTGCGGATGCCAAAGGCAACCCGCAGCGTAACCTGAATGACGCTAACTTCAACCGCATGTGGGAATACAACAACCGCGGCGTGGGAAGCTTTGTCGTCGCTGAACCGAAGCAGTAACGCTTACGCCAAAAGGGGGAAGCTATTCCCCCTTTGTCTCTTTCTCTTCCCGCTGTGCCCTTCCCGCTTCTTCACCGCTATCCCCTCATCCTGTAGGTTATCCCTGTACAGACGCCGTTCTGTACAACTTTTTCACATTATCTTTACAAAAAATAACTCTACAAAACAATATCTTATAAGTCAATGTTAAAAAAACCAACTAAATGTACAAAATTAATTCGGAAAAATTGTACATCCTGAAGATCGTGACTATAGTTATTACGTAAGTTTTAAATTCTGCATTACAGCATTCTTATGATTTAAAAAAATGCACACCATTTCCTTTGAAATGGTGAAGAACCGTAGAGCAAAGATGATTTTTATCCCGCATCTTTGTTTGTTGATTTATTGTCTAACATAACCCGAGATATACCATGCAGATTAAAAATACTATTCCTGCAGAGTTTATTTCTAACTCTGCTTTGCTGAAAAATATCGAACACATGGTGCAGACCCAGACGGAGAGCGAAGCCGTTAGCCACGAGCGTTTAATCGTTGAGGTTCAGCGGCGCCTGAATCTCGAGAAAAATGAAATACTCGCCGATTTATATATCCAAACGCTGCATGTGCTACGTGGTAAAAACCATCACTAAGCATGATATGTGATTTGTTAAATTGAGCCATTATTAACACTTCTACCTCGGAGGACAAATGAATAACGACAAGCAAGGTCACTTTTTTAATCATTACGATCTTTGGATTAACAATAACCTTCTTCGTCAAGGATTACAGCTTGTACTCGATTCATTATCACCAGGCTGTTTTCATGGAAAATATGTCTTTTTCACCAGCGATAACTATTATGCGGTGCTTAATCATCATTACGATCGCAAAAGAGTTCGTTTTGTCCTGCTCACCGACGGTAATGATTTGAACTTCCTGAGCGAAATACCAATGTACAGAATCCCAGCGCGCTCAACGCCCGCTGAGATAAAATCGTTTATTCTCCGCCCCACCTTGTTCGGTAAGAAGCCTGACCGGGAATCTGAAAGTATCGTTTTTACCAATCGCGAAAAAGAAGTGATTCGCCTGATGAACGATGGTGAAGCGATGGCAAATATAGGGAAGTCGCTGAATTTACATATTAAAACAATTTATCAAATTCGCCTGACCTTAATCAAAAAGCTCGGCTGCTCGGGTCGGACAGATTTTTTTAATATTAGCCGCAGCGAAACGTTTAAAGCCTGGACCCAGCTCAATTTCTGATAATTTACCTGCCAGCGCATGTTGCCATGCTTCAGGAAGACAAGCGGCGGAATAACATCTCTAAAAATGTTCCGCTGCTAACCCTCTAAGACGCTTACTCTCCGTGAAACTCAATGGTGAAGCCCTGGCTTTGCCAGTGGCTAAGTAATTCTGCCTGCAAGGGGGTCAGCGCGCGGCCGGTCCAGACAAAAATGTGCTGACCAGGAAACAGTTCCGGGCGAGGAGAATCCAGCGGCTCCGCCAGCACGTTGACGTGCCAGGCGCGCTGCGATAAACGCCACGCTTCCAGCCACAGACGGGTACGGTCTTCATTACCCCACCCCACCAACAGCGTCTCTTTCCCCACCTTTTTGCGCGATTCCGCAAGAATGGACGCTACGCAATCAATCAGGATACCGTCCAGCATACTGATAATCGCCATGGAGGTGTTCGGATCGAGATTGAGCTTACTGCGGACGGGGACAAAGAGCCGGTCAATCAGTTTATCTACGGGATATTCATGGCTGAGGGACATGATGCGGGTGCGTAATTTTGAGGGCTGAACACCTCGCAGAAGCGTCATCATCTCTTCCTGGAGCAGGACGGCAGCGTCTTGCGTTTCAGGTTGATGGCCTTCCAGAAGCGCCTTAACCTTGCCCACGGAGACCCCGCGATCGATCCAGCGTTTGATTTCCTCAATGCGCTGAACGTCCTCCTCGTCAAACTGGCGGTGTCCTCCCTCGCTTCTCTGCGGCTTTAGCAAACCATATCTTCGCTGCCATGCACGCAAAGTCACGGGGTTGATTCCGCAACGTTCGGCAACTTCACCGATGCTGTAATATGCCATTAGCGCCCTCTAACCTGATAATACTTTACCGACTAAATTAACGAATTTAGCCTGGTTGTACAATTAACTTTTCTTGTACAGCTAAAATAAACAGGTCGGGCGCCGATATACTGGGCAAAAAAACAGGGCTTATTTTACCGTTATACACCGCTTTTTAACCGACACGCTGCGCTGAGCCGGGGTCAAAATTTAAAGAAGCTCACACGCTACTTTTTTCTCTGGCCATGCTACCGGCGGAATGCCTCCCAGACACGGACTGGCAAATAAATTTCCCTGGAAATGCGTAATCCCCGCTGACTCCAGCCACATCCACTCCTCCGCCTGCTCGATACCCACCGCAGAAATGGCGATTTCCAGGGAATGACAGCATTTAATAATCGCCTGAACGATTGCCTGTTTTGGGCCGTGCTTATGGATATCTTTGACCAGCTGGCGATTAATCTTGATGCGGTCCGGCTGAAACTGAGCCAGCAGCAACAGCCCGGCAAACCCGGCGCCAAAATGATCGATAGCCACGCGAATTCCCGCAGACTTGAGCTTACGTACGGAATCGGTGAATTCATCAAGACGGGAAATGGCTTCGCTTTCGGTAAATTCCACAATAATTTGCTCAGGGATCAAACCGCTGGCTTCAATTTCCGCTAACAGAAATTCGACAGCGTTGGGAACATTCACCAGCGTCATGGGCAGCAGATTAATCGACAACGTGCGTCCACGGAGGTGCAAAAGTCCCGCCATGGCGAAGGCAATGCGCTTGCTGTGGAGATCCGTCCAGTAGATTTCCTCTCGCGAAAGTCCGTCAAAATAGACCGCTGGCGAATCACCGGAAGTCGTGCGCAGCAGCGCTTCGTAGGAGACGACCTCTTTGGCAAACGGATCGATGACCGGCTGAAAAGCAAAGCTGCATTCGGCCTCTTGCAGCGGAGTTTCAGGGTAGCAGGCAGCGTCTTCTATCACAAACTCCCAGCTTTCAGCCTCAGGAATTTCGTAATAGTTTTCCTTTTCCGTGGCTTCGACGAAGGTACGGAAAAAATGGAGCGCTCTGTCGTCATAGGTGAGCTGATATTTTGTGGTCCCTTTATCCAGCACAGCCTGCAGCACTTCATCGCGGTCAAACTCTCGTAAATCAAAGAGTTCCATGCCAATTTTACCAAAGCGCCGCATCGGTCCATGATCCCTGAGCAGCTCCACGAGGTTATGGTGCCGCGGGTCTGCGCAGATAAGACGGTAAATTTCCTCAACCTTCTCTTCAGGTCCTTCTAATAGCTGAAAAAAGTGGGTGCCGTTAAAAAGCAGAATACCCGACACGTTTTCCTGACTATTTTTGACATTTGCTTCAGCAACCATGCTTTCGAGCGATTTAATTGACACGTTGTCGCAGATATGGCTGCGATAAATAATGGTAGTGAGCATGAAGTTTCCGACAGAAGAGATGAAAGCTAATAAGATATTACAGTAGCAGGTCTACCCGCATAAGTCCTGTAAAAGCGCCCGAATCATTAACAAATAAATCACATTAACACCCTCTTTTCGCTGGCGTTCTTGCCTTCCTGTATACCTGTACAATTCGTACATCTCCACTCGATGTTTACCTTAAGATTTGTACAATTTTAAAACCATATAAATCAATATGTTATAAAAAACATTAAGAAAATTAACATATTTTTTCCATTTCCTATGTACAAGTTGATAAACATTGTATAACTTTAATCGCAACTTCACTGATAATTGAACTTACAGGAGCACATATGCAGCAGAACGGTTACATTCCTGACACGGCTAACGCTATTGCCCACTACTTCAATAAAGCGTCGTTACCTTCGCAGCAGGAGACGTTAGGGCAGATTGTAATGGATATCCTTAATGAAGGACGCAACCTGAATCGCAAATCCCTGTGTACGAAACTGCTGGGTCGCCTTGAAGTGGCTTCAGAACCTGAAGAAGAAAACCATTATCAAACGTTGATTGGTCTCTTGTTTGAGCATCAGTGATAAAAGTGGCTTCAGCTATCTGGTGATTTAAGTCGTTACTGAATGAGGAAATATAAGGGATGGGCCAGTATCTGACACGGATTACCGGCTTGCTACTAAATTCCCAGTCAAGGAGATGACAATGATCAGAGATACCGTTATGAATCGCAATGATTATGATCCACTAACCGATTTATTGATTGGAGAGGCTGTCCTCTCTCTACTCAAAAATAAGGGGCCTATTAGTAAACAAGCACTGATCGGGAAACTCCAGGCCATGCAGGCTGGGGAACAGGATAAAAAACGGCGGAATGCACTTGGGCGTATTATCGATGAAATCAGTAATATGGTAGCTCGCCGTGGAAAAAACAATACCGTGGGTACTTCAGGCGCTAAGCATAATTGGGATGAGCCGAATTCGTTATTAGGTTCTCCTCAGCAGCCAGGTACGAATAAAATACACTGACCACTACTGGTCTAATGTTTAACTTACAAAGTAGAGAATATGATGAGACAGACTATGCATCAGCAACCGGATATTTACGCAGGCCTGAACGATACCGCACTCTCTGAATATTTCCGCAACGCAGGCGACAGACTGATCGATGAATCAGCGGTGATGTCGCTGGCTATCAGCAGCATCCTTGAGTCTGAGGGTCACCTCAGCAACAAGGCGATTATTTTGTGGTTAATTACGGCGCTGGAAACCACCAGCGATGTCGTAACTGCAGACGTAATCCGCAAAACCCTGGAAATCGTCGTCAGCTACACCATGGATGATATCTGATTTATTAACCGGCTGTAATTAAACAGGGAAGTCACATATCGCTAAGCGAATGGTTATATTATTACAGAAGCCGTGGATATACGTTAAATCCAGGCGCGGTATCTCTCTTTTTAAAACTCTGCCCCTGTTGTCAGATGAATAATCAGGACGGGGCAGGTTTTCCAAAAAGATAATCATTGTCTGCAATATAATCCGGCAATGAATGCCATTAATCCCCTGCAAAATATTTCCCGTATTGCTGAGCTAAAACATCGCAGCCAGGCGGCGAATTCCCTCGGTCAAAACCGCTGGGGGATGGTTTGCAAAACCGAATAGAACTCCTTCGCGCGACATCGGCCGCTGACAATAGCGCTCAAACGTCTGCACGCCGAAACCTGGCTGGCGCGCCTTAGCGACGACCTCTTCTGCCTTTAAACCCGCTGATAGCCAGCAGACTATGTGAATACCCGAATCCGTTGGATGTACGACCATGCGCCCGGCAAAGTAGCGTGCAATCGCCGCCTCCAGCGCGCTTTTACGCTCAAAATAGGCTTTGCGAATACGACGGACGTGGCTGGCATAGTGCCCCTCGCTGATGAAACGGGCCAGGACGGCCTGTTCGAGATATCCACTACAGAGATCGGTGTAATATTTCGTCATGGCAAACTGTTCACGCAAATGCTCGGGGACCACTAAAAAGCCCAGCCGGAACTCCGGATACATCATCTTAGAAAATGTGCCCGCGTAGATGACGCGCTGATGATTATCTAACCCCTGTAACGCCTGCAGAGAGCGGGCGGCATAGCGGAATTCGCTATTGTAATCGTCTTCAAATATCCACGCCCGATGGGCTTCCGCCCATTCCAGTAAGGCGAGCCTTCTGGGCAGGCTAAGCGTTCCACTGAGCGGGAACTGGTGCGACGGCGCGGTATAGACCAGCTTAGCTTGCGGGTAATGGCGAATGCCATCCTGAATATCCATGCCCTCCTCGTCAACCCGAACGGGCCGGACCACCGCTCCCCTGGCGGCGAATGCGCCGCGGGCGCCGTTGTATCCGGGATCGTCGAGCCAGACTTCATCGCCCTTTTCCAGTAAAGCCTGAGCGGTGATGGAAAGCGCTTGCTGAATACCGTTGACAATGATCACCCGATCTTCGTGGCAATTGACGCCGCGCGTCGCCTGAATATAGCGACTAATCGCCTGGCGTAGAGGTTGATATCCATAGGGCGTGGCGTGCGCTCCCAGCTCACGACGCGATTGCCGCCAGACGCGCCCCAGCAGCCGCCCCCATAAAGCATGAGGGAAGAGATCGGTACAGCCGATACCGACGGCAAAAACCTGACGCATTTCGCCGCTGTCCTCTCTTTCTGACCATGATGACACCAGAGCGGCGACATCAGGATTAAGCGGCCCTGCGGCGGCTATTACCGTTTCGGGCGGCGTCGACGCGTCATACTCGCTAATGAGGTTATCCGGGATATGCTCGCAGACAAAGGTGCCCGCCCCCTTGCGCGTGACGAGGTACCCCTCATCCATCAGGCGGTCAAAACCGGCAATAACCGAGTTTCGCGAGATCGCCATCATCTCAGCCAGCGCCCGGCTGGAGGGGATTTTTGAACCCGCCGACAATCGGCCATCCAGAATCGCCTGACGCAGGGCGTGGTAGACCTGATCTTTAATCACGCCGCGGGCTAATAACAGTTCCTGAAACAGAGGGGCAATGGGTTTTGGCATGAGCGGCAGCGGGCATCGACGGCATAAAAGTGGATCCTATAAATATACAGAAAGTGTCACTTTTTAGGAACCAGAACAGCACCTACCATAGCGCCAGGTCAAATCACCCGGTTGATAAAAATAAGGAACAGCCATGAATAGCAACAAAACCGACGTTAACCTCGCGCAGGTAACCCTCCACACCGCGGCTGAAAGCGACTTTGCCCAGTGGCTGCCGCTGTGGAAAAGCTACCAGACGTTTTATCGCGTCGACATCCCGGAAACCATCACGCAGCTCACCTGGAAGCGCTTTTTCCATCCCGCCGAACCGATGTTCTGCGCAGTGGCAAAACAGGAAGGCAGGATAGTGGGTTTCGTACATTATCTCTTCCACCGCTCCACCTGGGCCGAAAGCGACTACTGCTATCTGGAGGACCTCTTCGTTGACCCGGCCGTTCGCGGTCAGCATATCGGCAAGCAGCTGATTGAGTATGTTCAGCTGCAGGCGCGCAAACGTCACGCAGCCAGCCTGTACTGGCACACGCATGAGACCAACCTTCGGGGCCAGCGTCTGTATAACTGGGTCGCGGAGAAAAGCGGCATGATTGAGTATCGTATGCGGGTGAAGTAGCCCCTGCGCAGGCGTAAAAAAACCTCGCCGCGGCGAGGTTTCGTCACTGACAGAGAACTTAGCGAGCGTTGACCACGACCCACATCGGGCCCTGGCCTACGGCATAGCGCCCTTTTTCCTGGAGCAGCCCCTGCTCGCCTTTGATTTCATACACCGCGATATGATGCGATTTCTGACCGGCGGCGATCAGATATTTGCCGCTATGATCGAGGTTAAAGCCGCGCGGCTGGGTCTCGGTATTCTGATAGCCTTCGATGGACAGCACGCTGCCGTCTTCCGAGACGCTGAAGATAGTGATAATGCTGGCGGTACGATCGCAGGCGTAGAGATGACGGCCATCCGGGGTCAGATGGATATCAGCCGCCCAGCGCACGCCGGCAAAATCAGGCGGCATCATGTCCAGCGTCTGCACGCATTCGATTTTTCCGTACGGATCTTTCAGCTCCCAGACGTCAACGGAGCTGTTCAGTTCGTTGACGCAGTAGCCGTATTGCTGATTCGGATGGAACACCATGTGACGCGGGCCCGCGCCTTCAACGGTGGTCACTTCAGCCGGCTCCTGTTCTGCGAGGAAACCGTCGTCGCTCAGGGTAAACAGGCAGATACGATCCTGCTTCAGCGCCGGTACCCACAGGGTGCGATTATCGGGCGAGATATTTGCCGAGTGGCAGCCTTCCAGACCTTCAACCACCGCCACCGCTTCTCGCGGCAGGCCGTCCACCAGCGGCGTAACGCTCACGCAGCCCGCGTTATAGGAAGCGCTGAACACAAAGCGCCCCTGACGATCGGTAGAAATATGCGTTGGGCTACCCGGCAGCGCGGCTTCGCCGGCGAAAGTCAGGGCGCCATTATCGGGCGCAATGCGGTAGGCCAGTACGCGAAACTCCGGACGCACGCCGACGTAGAGAAACTCTTTGTTCGGGCTCACCACCATCGGCTGCACCTGGCCCGGGGCATCAACAACCTGCACCAGGGTCAGTTTCCCCTCAAGATCCAGATCCCAGACGTGAATCTGCTGGCTTTCCGGGCTGGCGGTATAAACGGTTTGTTTCATGAATACTCCTTCCTCACTGCACGTGGAAATTTCATTTTTCAGACTAACGACACCCTGAAAAACACAATATGCATACACAACGCTCTTCAGGTTGCCTCCTGGCAGCCTGAAAGATCAAGTGTATCGGCTCTTTAGCGGTAGATGCTGAAAAGTTTGCCGGAATGGCACAGCGGTGTACCATCATAGCCTGCTAACTTTTCATCATTAACCGGAAACAACCCATGACCTCACGCGTGATTGCCCTCGATTTAGACGGCACGCTCTTAACCGGCAAAAAGACCATCCTCCCCGCCTCGCTCGATGCGCTGGCTCGCGCCAAAGACGCGGGATATCAGATCATCGTCGTCACCGGCCGACATCACGTCGCTATCCATCCTTTTTATCAGGCGCTGGCGCTGGATACACCTGCAATTTGCTGCAATGGCACTTATTTGTATGATTATCATGCAAAAAAGGTGCTTGAATCCGACCCGATGCCGGTAGATAAAGCCCTGAGCCTGACGGAAATGCTGAACGAGCATGATATTCACGGCCTGATGTACGTCGATGACGCCATGCTGTACGAGCAGCCGACCGGGCACGTTATCCGCACCGCCAGCTGGGCGCAATCGCTCCCCGTCGAGCAGCGTCCGGTATTCACTCAGGTCGATTCTCTGGCGCAGGCGGCCCGGGAAGTTAACGCCGTGTGGAAATTCGCCCTGACCGATGAAGATACCGCCAAACTGCAGCGCTTTGCCCAACACGTTGGCCAGACGCTGGGTCTGGAGTGCGAATGGTCGTGGCACGATCAGGTGGACATTGCCCGGGAAGGCAACAGCAAAGGTAAACGCCTGGCGCAGTGGGTCGCGTCGCAGGGCCTGGCGATGCAGGATGTTATCGCCTTCGGCGACAACTATAACGACCTCAGCATGCTGGAAGCCGCCGGTACCGGCGTGGCGATGGGCAACGCGGTGGAAGAGGTCAAAGCGCGCGCCAACGTGGTGATCGGTGAAAACGAAACCACCAGCATCGCCGACTACATCTATCGCCACCTGCTGTAATCAGGCGGCTATCGACACGCTTTTTATCTGCGCATACAGCCGCTGGCCCGGGGTCACCCCCAGCTCATCGCGAGCCCAGGGGCTGATGCGCGCCCACAGGGTACGACCGCTTATCTCCAGCCTGACCTCAACCTGCCCATGACTTTCAATACACTGCATGACCTGCGCGGGTAAAATATTGCGGATACTGGTTTGCTGAGCGGGCTGCAGTACCAGAGAAACGTCCGAGGCCTGAATGCGGATCCGCGCGCTTTCGCCCTGCGGCCTGTCAAGACGGTTAACCCATATCTGCCGATCCCCCAGCGCCAGCGCGGTCATGGCATACTGCGGATGCTGAGCGGCAACGGTCACGTTCAGGATCGTGCTTTGCTGCTCCTGGGGAAGCCAGGGGTGCATCACGCTGCTGCTCCACACCTCTTCCAGACAGCCAAAGGCTTTCACTTTCCCCTCTTCCAGCACCAGCACGTTATCCGCCAGATGCTGGATTTCATCCAGAGAGTGGCTAACGTACAGCATCGGGATCTTGATTTCACGCGCCAGACGCTGCAGATAGGGCAACAGCTCGCGCTTGCGCGGAATATCCAGCGATGCCAGCGGCTCATCCAGCAGCAGCAGCTCCGGCGCGGTAAGCAGCGCCCGGCCAATCGCCACCCGCTGCTTCTCCCCACCGGAGAGGCCGCCCGGCAGGCGGTCAAGCAGCGGCGCAATGCCGAGCAGCGCCACCAGCTTGTCAAACTGCGCCGCCATAGACTTTGCCATGCCATATTGCAGATTGCCGCGCACTTTATAGTGCGGAAACAGGCGCGCGTCCTGAAAAACGTAGCCAATGCGGCGCTTTTCCGGCGCCAGGCAGATACCTTTATCAACGTCGTTCAGCACCCTGCCGTTGAGGACGATGCGCCCCTGCTGCGGGCGCGTCAGGCCGCTAATGGCGTTAATCAGCGAGGTTTTACCCGCGCCGGAGACGCCGAACACCGCCGTAATGCCGCTGGCGGGAAGCGTCTCGCAAATTTGCAGACAGTGGGTACCCAGCGTCTGGGTAAAATCGAGCTCAAGCATGTTTATTTCCCCATCCGCTGACGGCTGAGGCGGGCCAGCCATTCGGAAATCAGCAGCGATACCAGCGCCAGCGCAATCGAAATCAAGCATAAACGCGCGGCCGCACCTTCTCCCCCGGGGGTCTGGATCAGGGTATACATGGCCGAAGGGATGGTGCGCGTTTCGCCGGGAATATTGGAAACAAACGTGATGGTGGCGCCAAATTCGCCCAGCGAGCGGGCGAAAGCCAGCACGGTGCCAACGATAATGCCGGGTAGCGTCAACGGTAACGTAATAGTGAAAAACACCCGCCAGCGGCCAGCGCCGAGGGTACGCGCCGCCTGCTCGAGCTTGATGTCCACCCCTTCCAGCGCGAGGCGAATGGCCCGCACCATCAGCGGAAAGGACATCACCGCCGCCGCCAGTACCGCGCCGCGCCAGCTAAACGCAAAGCTCAGACCAAACCAGTCATACAGCCAGCTGCCGATAAAACCGCGTCGCCCCATCGCGATCAGCAAGAGATACCCTACCACCACCGGTGGCAATACCAGCGGCAGGTGGAGAATGCTATCGAGCAGCGCTTTACCGGGAAAATCTCGTCGCACCAGCAGCCAGGAGAAAAAGATGCCAAAAGGCAAGCTCAGTACCACCGCCAGGGAGGAGACTTTCAGGCTCAGCAGTACCGCCTGCCATTCAGGATCGCTTAAGAACATTAGTGGGTAGTAAATCCGTAACGTGTAAAGATGGCGGACGCTTCCGGCCCTTTTAAATAGTCATAAAACGCGCTGACCGTGGCATTTGTATGGCCGTCGACGATTGCCAGCGGATATTCCACTTTCTTATGCGAATCTTCCGGGAAGGTACCGACAACTTTTACCCCCTTGCTGGCGACCGCATCGGAGCCGTAAACGATCCCCAGCGGCGCTTCGCTGCGTTCAACCAGGGCCAGCGCGCCGCGCACGTCTTCTGCCGGCGCCAGCTTCGGCGACAGGGTTTCCCAGGCTCCCAGCTTTTGCAGCGCCTCTTTCGCATAGATGCCAGCAGGCACGTGTTCCGGGTCACCTACGGCCAGGCGGCCGCCTTTCAGCAGGCTGGTCCAGTCGGTTTTATCACTGATGTTTATCTCGCCCTGCGCGCTGGCTTTTGGCGCCACGACAACCAGGCTGTTACCGAGAAGGGTCGCGCGCGAGGCGGTATCAATGCTCTTTTTCTCGACCGCGTAATCCATCCATTTTTGATCGGCGGAGATAAACAGATCCGCCGGCGCCCCCGCTTCAATCTGCCGTGCCAGGGTCGATGAAGAGGCAAATGAAGAAACCACCTCCACGCCCTTCTCTTTTTTATACTCTTTGGCGATATCCTGCATGGCGTTGGTGAGCGATGCCGCGGCAAAAACCGTCACTTTGCCCTCTTCCGCCAGCGCGTGGCCCGCAATGGAGAGCGTTAACGTTGCTCCGGCAAAAAAGCGTAACCATTGACCTGTCATCTGAATCTCCCGTCGGTTCGTTATGTAATAGACAATATAACGATAGCGCCAGGTTTTTCCCAGCGAAAATTAGGGGTAATCAGCGTTCGAAAAATGGAGGGGGGGAAGAAATAAGGACGCCCGGCAGAACCGGGCGCGGGGGAAATCAGTGATTTTGCGGTCTGCTGTCTTTATGACCGGCTCCGGAGAAGAGGTTAAACACTTCGCCCAGCCCGTAAATCAGGCCCAGAATGACCGCCATCACCACAGGGACCATGACTACGGCAAAAACCAGACTTTTCAATAGCTCTAACATGGTTGGCTCCAGAAAGTACGAATAGTTTATTGTAACCAATTCAGCCGGAAAAACACGCCCCATTTGTGCGGTGCCCCGCAGGCCACCGTGAGAGATGCATCTTGCAAGATGACCGCTATCGGTCACAATATCCTTTTTCATCAGGATATGATTATGCAGGCTGAAATTCTTCTTACCCTCAAATTACAGCAGCGCCTGTTCGCCGATCCTCGCCGTATCGCCCTGCTGAAACAGATTGAACAGACCGGCTCGATTAGCCAGGGGGCAAAAAACGCGGGCATTAGCTATAAAAGCGCCTGGGATGCGATTAATGAAATGAATCAGCTCAGCGAGCAGACCCTGGTTGACCGGGCGACCGGTGGCAAAGGCGGCGGCGGCGCGGTCCTCACCCGCTACGGGCAGCGGCTGATTCAGCTCTACGACCTGCTGGCGCAGATTCAGCAGAAAGCATTCGATGTCCTGAGCGATGATGACGCCCTTCCCCTCGACAGCCTGCTGGCTGCCATTTCGCGATTCTCTCTGCAGACCAGCGCGCGCAACCAGTGGTTTGGCACCATTACCGGCCGCGACCATCAGCAGGTCCAGCAGCACGTTGACGTTCTGCTGGCCGACGGCCAAACCCGCTTTAAGGTCGCGATTACCGCCCAAAGCGCCGATCGTCTGGGCCTTGAGGAAGGCCAGGAGGTACTGGTGCTGCTGAAAGCGCCGTGGGTTGGCATTACTCAGGATGCCGCACAGGCGGAACGGGCCGACAACCAGCTGGCCGGACGTATCAACCACATCGAACGCGGGCCGGAACAGTGTGAAGTGCTGATGGCGCTCCCGGATGGGCAGAGCCTTTGCGCCACCCTGCCGGTGGAACAGACGCGCGATCTGGCGGAAGGGGCGGAGGTGATAGCATATTTTAATGCCGATCGCATCATTCTTGCCACGTTGTGCTAACGGCATTGACATTGCGCTCGCGAAGACGTATCCCTGAAACAAATCGCTGCAAAAAGTGGGATACACAATGTCATTGTTGCAAATTTCGCAAGGCACGTTTCGTCTTAGCGATACAAAAACGTTAAATATTGAACACCTCCGCGTGCAGGCTGGCGAGAGCTGGGCTTTCGTCGGCAGCAACGGCAGCGGGAAATCGGCGCTTGCGCGGGCGCTCTCCGGCGAGCTGACCCTGCTAAGCGGGCAGCGTGAGTGCACCTTCTCGCGCATCACCCGTCTCTCTTTTGAGCAGTTGCAAAAGCTGGTCAGCGATGAGTGGCAGCGCAATAACACCGATTTGCTCAGCCCGGGAGAAGAAGACACCGGCCGCACGACGGCGGAAATTATCCAGGATGAGTTTAAAGACCCCTCCCGCTGCGCCCGCCTTGCTGAACAGTTTGCAATTAGCCACCTGCTCGAACGCCGTTTTAAATATCTCTCTACCGGCGAAACGCGCAAGACCCTGCTGTGCCAGGCGCTGATGGGCGATCCCGACCTGCTTATTCTTGATGAGCCGTTCGACGGTCTTGATGTCGCCTCGCGCCAGCAGCTCGCCGGGATGTTGGCCGCGCTGAACGGCGAAGGTATCACCCTGGTGCTGGTCCTCAATCGTTTTGACGAGATCCCGGCGTTCGTTCAGTATGCCGGGGTGCTGGCGGACTGCGTGCTGAGCGAAACCGGCGAAAAGCAGGCCCTGCTGCAGCAGGCGCTTATTGCCCAGCTCGCCCATAGCGAAAAGCTTGACGGCATGACGCTGCCGGAGCCGGACGCACCGGCAGCGCGTCTTGCGCTGGACGCCGAAGCGCCGCTCATCGTGCTGAACGACGGCGTGGTTTCGTACAACGATCGTCCGATCATTAACCGCCTGAGCTGGACGGTGAACCCTGGCGAACACTGGCAGATAGTCGGCCCCAACGGCGCCGGTAAATCCACGCTGCTCAGCCTGATTACCGGCGACCATCCTCAGGGATACAGCAACGACCTGACCCTGTTTGGCCGCCGCCGCGGCAGCGGTGAAACCATCTGGGATATCAAAAAGCATATTGGCTACGTCAGCAGCAGCCTGCACCTTGAATACCGCGTCAGCACCAACGTGCGTAACGTGATTCTCTCCGGCTACTTCGACTCAATCGGCATCTATCAGGCCGTATCTGACAAGCAGCATAAGCTGGTGCAGAACTGGCTGGATATTCTGGGTATCGACAAACGCACCGCCGATGCGCCGTTCCATAGCCTCTCCTGGGGGCAGCAGCGGCTGGCGCTGATCGTCCGCGCCCTGGTCAAACATCCCACTCTGCTGATCCTTGACGAACCGCTGCAGGGGCTGGACCCGCTCAACCGCCAGCTGGTGCGCCGCTTCGTTGATGTGCTGATTGGCGAAGGGGCGACGCAGCTGCTGTTTGTCTCTCATCACGCCGAAGACGCCCCGGACTGTATCACCCACCGACTGGCCTTTGTGAGTAGTGGAGACGGTTACACTTACCAGCTGGATCCGCTGTAAAATTAAGCCTGTACAGGGGTCTGCTGATCCCTGTTTTTTTCAGAATAATAGCTACCAGACATAACATCACCCTGTTTTTAAAACAAAAAAACTCAAATGGGCTGTTTAAAAATTTTAGTGTAAACGATTCCACCAATTTGGCCTGTGTCACACTTTTGGCTTCTTTGGTATGCTATCTTCTTCTCACACGATAAGCCTATTGGAGCGAATCATGAAAGTACTGGTTACAGGTGGTAGCGGTTACATTGGAAGTCACACCTGCGTTCAACTGCTACTGCAGGGACACGAAGTGATTATTCTCGACAATCTCTGCAACAGTAAGCGCAGCGTATTGCCAATCATTGAACGTCTCGGCGGGAAAAGCGCCACCTTTGTCGAAGGCGACATTCGTAACGAAGCGCTGATGACGGAAATTCTCCACGATCACGCCATTGAAGCGGTGATCCATTTCGCCGGCCTGAAAGCCGTCGGGGAATCCGTCGCTAAGCCGCTGGAGTACTACGACAACAACGTAACCGGCACACTGAAACTCGTTTCCGCCATGCGCGCCGCGGGCGTGAAAAACTTTATTTTCAGCTCCTCCGCGACCGTCTACGGCGACCAGCCCAAAATCCCTTACGTCGAAAGCTTCCCGACCGGTACGCCTCAGAGCCCTTACGGTAAAAGCAAGCTGATGGTTGAGCAGATCCTGACCGACCTGCAAAAAGCACAGCCGGACTGGAGCATCGCGCTGCTGCGCTACTTCAACCCGGTCGGCGCGCATCCGTCGGGCGATATGGGGGAAGATCCGCAGGGTATTCCGAACAACCTGATGCCGTATATCGCGCAGGTCGCGGTTGGCCGCCGTGAATCGCTGGCGGTATTCGGCAACGACTACCCAACCGAAGATGGCACCGGCGTGCGCGACTACATTCACGTGATGGACCTGGCAGACGGCCACGTCGCGGCGATGGAAAAACTGGCCGATAAAGCCGGCGTGCATATCTACAACCTTGGCGCAGGCGTCGGCAGCAGCGTGCTCGACGTGGTCAACGCATTTAGCAAAGCCTGCGGCAAACCGATTAACTACCACTTCGCACCGCGCCGCGAAGGCGACCTCCCGGCCTACTGGGCGGACGCTGAAAAGGCCGATCGCGAGCTGAACTGGCGCGTGACGCGCAACCTTGACGAAATGGCGCAAGACACCTGGCACTGGCAGTCCCGTCATCCGCAGGGTTATCCCGACTAAGGAACCTTCATGAGCGTATTTAACCCCGTCGACCATCCACATCGTCGTTATAACCCGTTAACCGGGCAGTGGATTCTGGTTTCTCCGCATCGCGCCAAGCGCCCCTGGCAGGGGGCGCAGGAAACGCCGGCAAAACAGACCTTGCCCGCGCACGACCCGGACTGTTTCCTGTGCCCGGGTAATACCCGCGTCACCGGCGACAAAAACCCGAACTACACCGGTACGTTTGTTTTTACCAATGACTTTGCGGCTTTGATGACCGATACCCCTGACGCCCCGGAAAGCGACGACCCGCTTATGCGCTGTCAGAGCGCCCGTGGTACCAGCCGGGTCATCTGCTTCTCGCCAGACCACAGCAAAACGCTGCCGGAACTGAGCGTAGAGGCGCTGGAAGGCGTGGTTAAAACGTGGCAGGAGCAGACCGCCGACCTCGGGAAAACCTACCCGTGGGTGCAGGTCTTTGAAAATAAAGGCGCGGCAATGGGCTGCTCCAACCCACATCCGCATGGCCAGGTGTGGGCAAACAGCTTTCTGCCTAACGAGGCGGAACGCGAAGATCGTCTGCAAAAAGCGTACTTCACCGAGCACGGCGCGCCGATGCTGGTGGATTACGCGCAGCGCGAATTAGCCGACGGTAGCCGCACCGTCGTCGAGACCGAACACTGGCTCGCGGTGGTCCCTTACTGGGCAGCGTGGCCCTTCGAGACGCTGCTGTTGCCGAAAGCGCACGTACAGCGCCTGACTGATTTAACCGATGACCAGCGCAGCGACCTCGCGCTGGCGCTGAAAAAGCTGACCAGCCGTTACGACAACCTGTTCCAGTGCTCATTCCCCTACTCTATGGGCTGGCACGGCGCGCCGTTTAACGATGAAGAGAATAATCACTGGCAGCTGCACGCGCATTTTTATCCGCCGCTGCTGCGCTCCGCGACGGTGCGTAAATTTATGGTCGGCTATGAAATGCTGGCTGAAACCCAGCGTGACCTGACGGCCGAGCAGGCCGCCGAACGTCTGCGCGCTGTGAGCGACGTCCATTTTCGCGAATCCGGAGTATAACCATGAGTCTGAAAGAGAAAACCCAAGCCCTGTTTGCTGAGAAATTTGGCTATCCGGCCAGCCATGTTATCCAGGCCCCTGGCCGCGTTAACCTGATCGGCGAGCATACCGACTATAACGATGGGTTCGTGCTGCCCTGCGCTATTGATTACCAGACGGTCATCGCCTGTGCGCCGCGCGACGATCGTACCGTGCGGGTGATTGCCGCCGATTACGACAATCAGACCGATGAATTCTCTCTCGACTCGCCGATTACCAGCCACGATGCCCAGCAGTGGTCAAACTATGTCCGCGGCGTGGTGAAGCATCTCCAGCAGCGGAATAACGCTTTCGGCGGCGCGGATCTGGTCATCAGCGGCAACGTGCCGCAGGGCGCGGGGTTAAGCTCTTCGGCTTCGCTGGAAGTCGCCGTCGGCACCGTGTTCCAGCAGCTGTACCATCTGCCGCTCGACGGCGCGCAAATCGCGCTGAACGGCCAGGAAGCGGAAAACCAGTTCGTCGGCTGCAACTGCGGCATTATGGACCAGCTGATCTCCGCGCTCGGTAAAAAAGATCACGCGCTGCTGATCGACTGCCGCTCCTTGGGGACCAAAGCGGTCTCGATGCCGAAAGGCGTCGCGGTGGTGATTATTAACAGTAACTTTAAGCGCACTCTGGTCGGCAGCGAATACAACACTCGCCGCGAACAGTGTGAAACCGGCGCGCGTTTCTTCCAGCAGCCGGCCCTGCGCGACGTCACGTTGCAAGAGTTCAACGCCGTCGCCCATGAGCTTGACCCGGTGGTCGCCCAACGCGTTCGCCACGTGCTGACTGAAAACGCCCGCACCGTAGAAGCCGCCGCGGCGCTGGAAAAAGGCGACCTGCTGCGGATGGGCGAGCTGATGGCGGAATCCCACGCCTCCATGCGCGATGATTTTGAAATCACCGTCCCGCAGATTGATACCCTGGTGGACATCGTCAAGGCGACCATCGGCGATAAAGGCGGCGTTCGCATGACCGGCGGCGGTTTCGGCGGCTGTATCGTCGCCCTGGTGCCGGAAGATCTGGTCGAGACCGTACAGCAGGCCGTTGCCAAAGAGTATGAAGCGAAAACCGGTATCAAAGAGACCTTTTACGTCTGCAAACCGTCGCAGGGAGCTGGACAATGCTAAACCCAACAACGGAGCTGGCGCCGGACGGCCAGCCGTGGAATCTCCTCACCCTGCGTAACGACGCAGGCATGACGGTCACCGTAATGGACTGGGGCGCGACGCTGCTCTCCGCGCGCGTGACGCTGGCCGACGGCAGCGTACGCGAAGCGCTGCTCGGCTGCGCGACCCCTGGCGACTATACGCGCCAGGCCGCCTATCTCGGCGCTTCCGTAGGCCGTTACGCGAACCGTATCGCCAACAGCCGCTTTTCCCTTGATGGCCGTAGCGTTAATCTGACGCCCTCCAACGAGGCCGGCCATCAGCTGCACGGCGGTCCTGAAGGTTTTGATAAGCGCCGCTGGCAGATTGTCAGCGCCGACGATCGTCACGCGCTGTTTTCACTCTCCTCCCACGATGGCGATCAGGGGTTCCCCGGCAATCTGACGGCTACGGCGCACTACCGGCTGACCGACGATAATCGCATCTCCATCGAGTATCGCGCCACCGTTGATCAGCCCTGCCCGGTAAACCTGACCAACCACGTCTATTTCAATCTTGATGGCGTGCAGAGCGACGTGCGTAGCCATAAGCTGCAAATCTTTGGCGATGCGTATCTGCCCGTTGAGAGCGACGGTATTCCGGGAGGCGATTTGCAAAACGTCACCCTGACCAGCTTCGATTTCCGCACGCCGAAGATGCTGGCGGACGATTTCCTGCGCGATGAAGACCAGCAAAAGGTTAAAGGTTACGACCACGCCTTTCTGCTCCAGGCGCTGGGCGATGCCAAAAGCCCGGCGGCTCACGTCTGGTCGCAGGACGAAAAGCTGCAGATGACGGTCTATACCTCCGCTCCGGCGCTGCAGTTCTACTCCGGCAACTATTTGGCCGGCACGCCGTCGCGCACGGCGCAGCCTTACGCTGACTGGCAAGGTCTGGCTCTGGAGAGCGAGTTCCTGCCGGATTCACCGAACCATCCGGAATGGCCGCAGCCGGACTGCGTACTGCGCCCCGGCGAAGAGTACGTCAGCCTGACGGAATATCAGTTTATTGCGAAATAATACCCAGCCCTCCTGATGGAGGGCTTTTTTTATCCTTTCGCTGAAAAATACGCCACTTACAGACAAAAACATAACCTCTGTTTTACAAGCACCTTACACTGAGCGACTATTTTCGCTATGGTTAGGGATAAGCATTGCCGTGAGGTAAGTCGCGGCAATATAATGAGAATAGTTATCAATCAATAAATATACACACTACAGATTTCGGGTCGCATCAAGGCGGCGAGAAAGATGACGTGTATTGAGGAGTAAGTGTATGGCTGTAACTAAGCTGGTACTCGTTCGTCACGGCGAAAGCCAATGGAACAACGAAAACCGTTTCACCGGTTGGTATGACGTTGACCTGTCTGAAAAAGGCGTGGGTGAAGCAAAAGCGGCCGGTAAGCTGCTGAAAGAAGAAGGCTTCAGCTTCGACTTTGCTTATACCTCTGTGCTGAAACGTGCCATCCACACCCTGTGGAACGTGCTGGACGAACTGGATCAGGCCTGGCTGCCGGTAGAAAAGTCCTGGAAACTGAACGAGCGTCACTACGGTGCGCTGCAGGGCCTCAACAAAGCGGAAACCGCTGAAAAATACGGTGACGAGCAGGTTAAGCAGTGGCGTCGCGGCTTTGCGGTAACGCCGCCGGAGCTGACCAAAGACGACGAGCGCTACCCGGGTCACGATCCGCGCTATGCAAAACTGACCGACGCTGAGCTGCCTACCACCGAGAGCCTGGCGCTGACCATCGACCGCGTCGTACCGTACTGGAATGAAACCATTCTGCCGCGTCTGAAAAGCGGTGAGCGCGTGATTATTGCCGCTCACGGTAACTCCCTGCGCGCGCTGGTGAAATACCTCGACAACATGGGCGAAGCAGAGATCCTCGAACTGAACATCCCGACCGGCGTACCGCTGGTGTATGAGTTCGACGAGAACTTCAAGCCTATTAAACATTACTATCTGGGTAACGCCGACGAGATCGCCGCGAAAGCCGCTGCCGTAGCGAACCAGGGTAAAGCGAAGTAATTTTCGCGGGATGTAAAAAAAGCGTGGAACCCTCCACGCTTTTTTATTTTGAGACTCGCCGTAAAACCTAACCGCGGCGCGCTTTTACCGCATTCGCCAGCTGACGAAGCAGCGTATCGGTATCTTCCCATCCGATACAGGCATCAGTAATGCTTTTACCGTAGGCCAGCGGCTCACCGCTGTCGAGGCTCTGATTGCCTTCCACCAGATGGCTTTCGATCATCACGCCCATAATCGCCCGCTCGCCGCCGGCAACCTGCTGGCATACGTCTGTGCCGACATCCATCTGCTTTTTAAACTGTTTGCTGGAGTTGGCATGGCTGAAATCGATCATGATCTGAGCGGGCAGGCCTGCTTTCGCCAGACCCACCTTCACTTCTGCCACGTGCTGCGCGCTGTAGTTCGGCTCTTTACCGCCGCGCAGGATAATATGGCAATCGCTATTGCCGCTGGTGTTCACAATCGCCGAATGTCCCCATTTGGTCACCGACAGGAAACAGTGCGGCGCGCCGGCGGCATTGATGGCGTCGATAGCGACTTTAATGGTGCCATCTGTGCCGTTTTTAAAGCCTACCGGGCAGGAGAGGCCGGAAGAGAGTTCGCGGTGCACCTGTGACTCGGTGGTACGCGCGCCAATCGCGCCCCAGCTCATCAGGTCGGCAAGATACTGCGGGGTGATCATATCGAGGAACTCCCCGGCCGCTGGCAGTCCGCTGTCGTTAATATCAAGCAGCAGCTTGCGCGCGATCCGCAGACCATCGTTGATGCGGAAGCTGTTATCCATATGCGGATCGTTGATCAGCCCTTTCCAGCCCACGGTGGTGCGCGGTTTTTCAAAATACACGCGCATCACGATTTCCAGCTCGCCTTTAAGCTCTTCGCGAAGCGCGAGCAGACGCTCGGCATACTCTTTTGCCGCCGCCGGATCGTGAATGGAGCATGGACCGATCACGACCAGCAGCCGATCGTCATGACCTTTAAGGATCTGGTGGATCGCTTTGCGCGCATGCGCAACGGTGTTGGCGGCGTTTTCGGTAGCGGGGAATTTTTCCAGGAGCGCAACGGGAGGTAATAATTCGTTGATCTCTTTAATGCGTAAATCGTCGTTCTGATAATTCATCTTATTTCCAGCGTTGCCATACTTATCTAGTTAAATGCAATCCCTCCAATCTATCTCTTCACTCAAAAAGTGTAAACGTGATTTTACACTAGCGGCAGAATATTCCTGGAAATAGGCTAAAAAACGCCATAAAGTCGCGGAATAGTGGCCACAAGCTATAATTTTTAACTGTTAGAACTTAATTTTCTTTAGCATTCAGCATTATATATTAATGCCGCTCGCTAACAGCGAAGCTTTAACCACAACGAGTAGAACCTCCGGCAATGCACTGTTGGAAGAGGTAATTCGGTAAATCGATATAACAGGAGCATCCAATGAAAATGAACAAGCTAACCAGTCTTCTCCTCGCAGCAACCCTGGGCCTGGCCAGCGGCGCGGCGCTGGCCGCCGATACCGGCGCGCAGTCGAACAACGGGCAGGCCAATTCGGCAGCCGACGCGGGTCAGGTTGCCCCCGACGCGCGTGAAAACGTGGCGCCAAACAACGTGGACAACGGTAAAATTAACGCCGGTTCCACCGATACCGGCGGCACCATGCTCCACCCCAACGGCTCCACCATGAACCACGACGGGATGTCGAGCGATGAAGTCCACAAGAACTCAATGTGCAAAGATGGCCGCTGCCCGGATACCGATAAAAAGGTCGGCCAGGACGAGGCGACGAAAACCGACGGTACCACCCAATAATCTGCGCGGTATCCGCCCGGAAGGAGAGCTAAGGCTCTCCTTTTTTCATTTTTTCACCCCAAGAGGTGAATCATGTCATAAAGTAATCATCAAAATAATAATGTAGGGATGGCACCATGGGGCAATCACACTCGCATAATTCTCCGCAATCCACCGAAGATAATAATGCCCGTCGGCTGCTGCTGGCGTTCTGCGTCACGGCCGGATTCATGTTGGTTGAGGTTGCAGGCGGACTCATTTCAGGTTCGCTGGCGCTGCTGGCCGATGCCGGGCATATGCTGACGGACGCCGCAGCGCTGCTGTTCGCCTTTCTGGCCGTGCGTTTCGCCAGTCGCCCGCCTAATGCTCAACACACCTTTGGCTGGCTGCGGCTGACCACGCTGGCGGCCTTTCTCAATGCTATCGCCTTAGTGGTCATTACGATATTAATCGTCTGGGAGGCCATTCAGCGTTTTCATCATCCGCAACCGGTAGCCGGTAAAACCATGATGATCATCGCCGTTGCCGGCCTGCTGGCCAATATTCTGGCCTTCTGGATCCTCCATCGCGGCAGTGAAGAGCGTAACCTCAACGTGCGGGCCGCCGCTCTGCATGTGCTGGGGGATCTACTCGGTTCGGTTGGGGCCATTATTGCCGCAATCGTGATCATCACCACCGGCTGGACGCCTATCGATCCTATTCTGTCCGTGCTGGTATCGTGCCTGGTTCTGCGCAGCGCATGGCGTTTGCTGCAGGAGAGCGTTAATGAGCTGCTGGAGGGCGCGCCGCGTTCGCTTGACGTCGACGCCTTAAAGCGCGATTTGCGCCGCTCGATACCTGAAGTTCGCGACGTACACCACGTTCATGCGTGGCTGGTTGGAGAAAAAACGGTGATGACGCTGCACGTGCAGGTGGTACCGCCGCACGATCACGACGGCCTGCTTGAACGAATCCAGGGCTTCTTACAGCATAAGTATGAAATTGAACACATTACGGTTCAGATGGAGTATCAGCCCTGCAGCGGCCCGGAGTGCCGTCTGAACATGACGCACGCCGGGCATGGACATCATCATCACCATTAGCGGGAAAACGCGTGAGAGCCGCGCTCACGCGCGCTGTTAATCCACATACGGCTGCCGTTGAGGGCGATGAAGGTCAGCAGCAGATATTCGAGCGACATCGCATAAACGCCCTGCAGGGCGAAAATAACCACGCTGATGACGTTGATAATCACCCACAGCAGCCAGTTTTCGACGTATTTGCGCGTCATCAGGATCATCGCCGCAACCGAGAGAACCATCATGCAGGAGTCCCAGAACGGGAACGCGTCTGGCTGCAGCGCCGGCATAGCAACCTGCAGGCCCAGGGTGTGCATCAGCGCGACGGCAATCCTGGTCAGAAACGCAAAAACCGGATCGATAAATACCGTCATCAGGCCAATCGCCACCACGCAGGCCGCCAGCCAGCCTAACGCTTTCGGCAGCGGCAGCCAGCGGATTTGCAGTTCCGCCTGGTTATCGCTGGTTTGTCGTGACCAGGCGTACCAGCCGTAGACGTTGGCCGCGAAGAAAAAGATCTGCAGCAGAAGGCTGGCGTAGAGCTGGATCTGAAAGAAGATAATGGCAAACAGCGTGACGTTGATCAGCCCAAAGACATAGTTGGCAATCTTCTCCAGGCTCGCCAGCCAGATGCACAGCAATCCTGCGACGGTGCCTACCGCTTCAATCCACGACAGGTCATATCCTCCGGCGCCAATGGGTATATGCACTAATATGTTCTGCGTACTAAAAAAATCCATCTTATCCCCAGAGCGTTCTGTAACGCAGTAATGAGCTATCCCCGAAGTGTAGCCGCAAAATCGAGCATTCTGTTTAGCGGAACCAGCGCCCCGGTTCGCAGCTGTTCATCAACGTGAATTTCATGTTCAACGCCTCCCTTTTCCAGCCCTTCCGCAATCGCCTGCAGGCCGTTCATCGCCATCCACGGACAGTGGGCGCAGCTGCGACAGGTTGCCCCTTCGCCTGCCGTAGGCGCTTCCAGCAGCTCTTTTTCCGGTACCGCCTGCTGCATTTTGTAGAAAATGCCGCGGTCGGTGGCGACGATGAGCTGCTTGTGCGGCAGCGTTTTAGCGGCATTGATCAACTGGCTGGTTGACCCCACCGCGTCAGCCATATCGACAATCGCCTGCGGTGATTCCGGGTGAACCAGAACCGCGGCCTGCGGATAAAGCGCCCGCATTCTCGCCAGCGCTTGAGTTTTGAATTCATCATGAACGATGCAGGCGCCCTGCCAGCACAGTACGTCGGCGCCGGTCTGTTTCTGCACATAGCTGCCTAAATGGCGGTCCGGCGCCCAGATGATTTTTTCACCCATGCTATCAAGATGCTCAATGAGTTCCACGGCGATGCTCGACGTCACAACCCAGTCGGCGCGCGCCTTTACCGCCGCTGAAGTATTGGCGTAGACCACGACCGTACGATCCGGATGCGCATCGCAGAAAGCGCTAAACTCCTCGATCGGGCAGCCCAGATCGAGCGAGCACTCCGCGTGAAGCGTGGGCATCAGGATGGTTTTTTCCGGGCTGAGGATTTTCGCCGTTTCTCCCATAAAGCGCACGCCAGCGACCAACAGCGTCGAGGCAGAATGTCGGGCGCCGAAGCGCGCCATCTCCAGGGAATCGGAGATACAGCCGCCGGTCTCTTCGGCCAGCTGCTGAATTTCGGGGTCGGTATAGTAATGGGCCACCATCACCGCATCGCGCTCGCGCAGCAGGCGTTTTATTTTTTCGCGATAAAAGTGCTTCTCATCGCGGTTTAACGGCATGGGCTTCGGAGGAAAAGGATAAATCGCCGCTTCCGGGTCAAACATTACGCTCATCTTGCAGTCTCGTTTCACTGGCTTAACTTTCAGACCGTAATAATGCCTGAAGAAAGGTATTAACCGGTCGTGGTGTTTTATATGCTAAACAAGATAGCCGATTGTGCAGAAAATGTCGTGAGGAATTTTTCCCACAGAGAGCATTTCCCGGAGGCGATGCTGCGCATCTGTCCGGGCTGCCAAACCTGCAGAACGCACGAATCTGTAGCCCGGGCAAAGCGCGTCAAGCGCCGCCCCCGGGATGAAGCCACGCAAAGGCATCAGGCCCGGCACATTTCCCGGAGGCGATGCTGCGCATCTGTCCGGGCTGCTAAACCTGCAGAACGCACGAATCTGTAGCCCGGGCAAGGCGCGTCAAGCGCCGCCCCCGGGACGAAGCCACGCAAAGGCATCAGGCCCGGCACATTTCCCGGAGGCGATGCTACGCATCTGTCCGGGCTACTGGCCTGTGCCAATTGTAGCCACGGTAAACGCAGCGCGACGGTAGAATAACGCAGCATTAAGGTATTGCGGATTGTTGTGATTTTCGAGGAAATGGCAGATAGCAAAAAAGCGCCTTTAGGGCGCTTTTTTACATTGGTGGGTCGTGCAGGATGACTCGCTTCGCTCGCCCTACGGGCCGTTGCTGACGCAACGTTATCCTTCACGCTTAACATCTGAGTTTGATGTTAAATTGGTGGGTCGTGCAGGATTCGAACCTGCGACCAATTGATTAAAAGTCAACTGC